>JBCBNR010000057.1:0-11321 GCA_039821665.1 Pseudomonadota bacterium | reverse complement strand
ATTTCGAGCAGTACCTGCTGGAGGCCATCGACGGGGCCTGTGAGGCCGGCGCGCGGATCGAAATTCGGGGGGCGAACCGTGTCATCGGGCTCTCGGCGCTGGACCCCGCAAAGACCGCTGACGCTCCCTTCAGGCTCAACGTGGAAACGCCCGAAGGTCGATATGATCTCGATGTCGACTGGGTCATCGCGGCCGACGGGGCACGGTCGCCGCTGCGCGCCATGCTGGGCCTCGGTTTCGACGGCCGCGTGTTCGAGGATAACTTCCTGATCGCCGACATCCGCATGCAAAAGGCGGCCCCCACAGAGCGACGCTTTTGGTTCGATCCGCCCTTTAACCGGGGCGAGACAGCGTTGATGCACAAGCAGCCCGACGACATCTGGCGGTTGGACTTTCAACTGGGCTGGGACATCGATCGCGCGGCCGAACTCGACCCCGGTAAGATCAAGGCGCGTGTGGCCGCTATGATCGGGGCGGACACCCCGTTCGAGCTGGTCTGGTCATCCATCTACACCTTCCGCTGCTGCACGATGGAGGCCTATCGCCACGGGCGCATCTTCTTTGCCGGAGACAGCGCGCACCAGGTCTCGCCCTTTGGCGCGCGCGGGGCCAATGGAGGCGTGCAGGATGTGGACAACCTGGGCTGGAAGCTGGGCGCGGTGCTGCGCGGCGAGGCCTCGGATGCGCTGCTGGACAGCTATCACAGCGAGCGCAAGCAAGCGGCGGACGAGAATATCAGGGCCTCCTCCCGCTCTGCCGATTTTCTGACGCCGCGCACGGCGGCCCATGCTCTGTTCCGCGATGCGGTTCTGGATCTGGTGGAAGACTTCGAATTTGCGCGCCCCATGGTCAATTCGGGGCGGCTGTCGACGCCGTGCACCTATGACGGCTCGCCGCTGAACGGCGTGGACGCGCTGCCCGATGGGCCCGTGCGCACCCGCCCCGGCAGCCCCTGCTGTGATGTGATCCTGCAAGACGGCCATCTGTTGGAACGGCTGCCCAAGGGCGCGTCCCTGCTGGCCATCGGGCTGGACCTTCCCGACCGCATCTCACTGGGCACGACGCCTCTGCCCGTTCTCGCGCTCAGTGCGGCCGAGGATACCGAAGGCCTGCTCGCCCAGCGATATTTGGGCGCATCGGCCAGCGCGCTGTATCTGCTGCGACCGGACCAGCATGTGGCGGCACGCTGGGCCAGGTTTGACCAAACCGCCCTGGCAACCGCGTATGACACGATGATGGGGGGTGGGCGAGATGGCTGATCTGATCCTGACACCCAACCTTCCCGACAGCGATGATGTGTATGAAGCTCTGTTGCAGGCCCATGACGGGCTCAGCGAGGCGCAGATGCACAGCTTGAACGCGCGGCTGATCCTGATCTTGGCCAATCATATCGGCGACAGCACCGTGCTGCACCAGGCGCTGGCAGCGGCTTGCAAGGCCGTGGACCGGCCAAAGGAGGTCTAAGAGATGACCACGCAAGACCATCCGCGCGACATCGTGCGCGCCGCAAGTCCCATAGGCCCGCATCAAGGCTATATGCCCGGCTGGGGCAATGATTTTGAGACCGAGGCCCTGGCGGGTGCCCTGCCCCAAGGGCAGAACAGCCCGCAGAAATGCAATTATGGTCTTTATGGCGAGCAGCTTTCGGGCACCGCCTTCACCGCTGAGCGGCCCGAGCGGACCTGGTGCTATCGCATCCGCCCTTCGGTCAAGCACGCAAGCAGGTACGCGCGCATCGACCTGCCCTATTGGAAAACCGCCCCCCATGTAACGCAGGATATCACCTCGCTGGGGCAATACCGCTGGGACCCGGTTCCCCCGCAAGAGGGGCTGACATGGCTCAGCGGGATGCGCACCATGACGACCGCGGGTGATGTGAACACCCAAACCGGGATGGCCGCTCATGTGTTTCTGGTCACAGCCTCGATGGAGGATGCGTATTTCTACTCCGCCGACAGCGAGATGCTGGTGGTGCCCCAACAGGGCCGACTGCGCTTTCACACGGAGCTTGGGATCCTCGACCTAGAGCCCAAAGAAATCGCCGTGCTGCCCCGGGGCCTGGTCTACCGGGTCGAACTGGTAGAGGGGCCGGCCCGCGGCTTTGTGTGCGAGAATTACGGCCAAAAGTTCGACTTGCCCGGGCGGGGGCCGATCGGGGCCAATTGCATGGCCAATCCGCGCGACTTCAAAGCCCCGGTCGCAGCCTTCGAGGACCGCGAGGTGCCCTCGACCGTGACCCTCAAATGGTGCGGACAGTTCCACCAAACGCAGATCGGGCACAGCCCGTTGGATGTGGTCGCCTGGCACGGCAACTATGCCCCGTGCAAATACGACCTGCGCACCTATTGCCCGGTAGGCGCCGTGCTGTTCGATCACCCCGACCCGTCGATCTTCACCGTGCTCACCGCCCCCTCCAGCGAGACGGGCACCGCCAATATCGACTTCGTGCTGTTCCGCGAGCGCTGGATGGTGGCAGAGAACACGTTTCGCCCGCCATGGTATCACAAGAACATCATGTCCGAACTGATGGGCAACATTTACGGCCAGTATGACGCAAAGCCCCAGGGCTTCGTGCCCGGTGGGATCAGCCTGCACAATATGATGCTGCCCCATGGCCCGGATCGCGAGGCGTTCGACCGCGCCTCGAACGCCAATTTGGGACCCGATAAACTGAGCGACACCATGTCGTTTATGTTCGAGACGCGCTTTCCCCAACACCTCACCCGCTTTGCAGCGATTGAGGCCCCTTTGCAGGACAACTACATCGACTGCTGGGCGGATCTTGAAAAGAAGTTCGACGGAAGGCCGGGCCGGAAATGAGTTTGCAGCTTTATTCCTACTGGGAATCCTCCACCGCCTATCGGGCGCGGATTGCTCTGAACCTCAAGGGTCTGGCCTATGAGATCAGCGGCGTTGATCTGGTAGAAGGCGCGCAACACCAGACCGCATTTGCCAAGGTGAACCCCAGCCAGGGCGTGCCGGTTCTGGTGACAGGGCAAGGCCAGCATCTGACCCAATCCCTGGCCATCTTGGAATGGTTGGAAGAGGTCTATCCAGACCCCGCCCTTTTGCCGCCCGAGCCTGACCAACGCGCGCGCCAACGGGCCGCGGCCATGGCCATTGCGTGCGACATTCATCCCGTGAACAATCGCCGCGTGCGCCTGTATCTCAAAGGGTTAGGGCATGGGGATGCCGAGGTGATGGATTGGCTGCGCCATTGGATGGAGCAGGGGCTTGCCGCCTTTCAGGATCTGATCCAGCATGACGCGCGCTTTTGTTTTGGTGCGCATCCGGGTTTTGCCGATATCTGTCTGATACCCCAGCTTTACAACGCCCGTCTGTGTAAGATGGACCTGTCGCCCTATGGCAGGCTGTTGGCGGTGGAGGAGGCGTGCAACGCCCTAGCCCCGTTTCAGGCCGCCCACCCCCGCCAGCAGCCCGACGCACCGTGAGCGGACTGCTTCCCAGTTGGGTGGACGGGGCCAACGACCCCGAAGGGGCGTTTCCCCTCAACAATCTGCCCTATGGCGTCTTTTCCAGTGCGGGGAGTGCGCCGCGCTGTGGGGTGGCGGTCGGGCATCACATTTTGGATGTCGCCCTTTTGGAAGCGCAGGGTCTGATCAACCTAGGCCAGCCCGTGTTCACTGCGCCCAGTTGGAACGCGCTGATGGCCCTTGGTCCTGCACAATGGCGGGCCCTGCGCACGCGATTGACGGATCTTCTTTGCGAGGGGGGCGAGACGGCACTTTGGGACGATCAAGCACTGCGCGCCCAAGCCCTGGTGCCTCAAGAGGGCGCAAGCTTGCACCTGCCCCTCACGGTCACCGAGTTCACGGATTTCTATGCCAGCCGACAGCACGCGACCAATGTGGGCACAATGTTTCGCGGCGCCGAGAATGCCTTGCCGCCCAATTGGTTGCATATGCCCATAGGCTACAATGGCCGCGCCTCCTCCGTCGTGGTGTCGGGCACGCCCATCCGCAGGCCCTGGGGTCAGATCATGCCGCCCGAGGCAATGCGCCCCCGCTGGGCGCCGTCCGAGCGCTTTGATATGGAGCTAGAGCTTGGGGCGATCATCGGCGTGCCCTCCGCCGGGCCGCTGTCGGTGGCAACGGCACAGGATACGCTCTTTGGGTATGTGCTTTTGAACGACTGGTCAGCGCGGGACATTCAGGCCTGGGAGTATCAGCCCCTCGGCCCCTTTCAGGCGAAAGCCACGGCCACGACGATCAGCCCTTGGATCGTCACCAGCGCTGCCCTCGCACCGTTTCAATGCGCAGCACCTGCGAGAGAGGTATCCCTTTTGCCCCATCTCGCGGATCGGGGGCCAATGCATCTGGACCTAAACCTGACGGCCAGCCTTACCCCCCAGGGCGGCAGCCCCTCTGTGATCACGCGCACCAATGCGCGCGAGCTGTACTATTCGTTTGCCCAGCAAGTGGCGCACCACGCAAGCTCGGGCTGTCCGATGCGGGTGGGTGACCTGATCGGCTCTGGCACGATCTCGGGCGAAGCACCCGGGTCCCGCGGCAGTTTGTTGGAGCTAAGTTGGGGCAGCAAAGACCCGTTTGCGCTCGAGGGCGGCGAGAAACGCAGTTTCCTTCTGGACGGTGATACCATCACGCTGAACGGCCACGCCCAAGGCGACGGCTATCGCCTGGGCTTTGGCGCGTGCGCGGGCCAAGTAAGCGCCGCCAAACTGGATCCGTTCAGCGCCGAATAACCAGGACAGAGACATCCGCATAGCGCGCGATCCTTGCGGCATTGGGCCCAAGGATCCTGTCGTCCAACCTTGGTTTGTGCGCCCCCACCACGATCAAATCGGCCTTGCACGCTTTGGCGGCGGCCAAAATCTCCTCATAGGCTGTGCCGATCTCGACGATGCATTGCACCTTGTCCGGCTGGGTCGTGACCGCGTCCGCCAAGTCATGAAGGGCCTTCAGGGCGGCTTGCGAGGCCTCTTTCAACGTGCCGTCCTTGAAGAACGATCCCACCCAGGACGACCCATAATCGGGCAGCACGGTGGCCACGCTCAGCCCCGCGCCGTCGCGCGTGGCAAGCCTGTCGGCCTCTGCCAGCAGCGCCTTTGCATCCTCCATATTGGTCAGGTCGACCGCGCATAAAATGTGCTTTGTCATGGCGCGACCTCCTGGGGCTGGGGCAGCTTTTCTTGGCGTCGCCGTTGCAGCCAGAACACCGCACCGACCAGCAAGAAGGCCGGCAGATAGAACACTTCCTGGGGCATCCGGCTGGCGGGCACTTCCAGCTCGACCAGCTCCCAATCCCAATCGATGCCCAACTGCTCCGCCGGACCGCCAAAGTTCAGATTGTCCACAAAGATCTGCCCATCTTCATCCCGGAACTCGATCCCGGCACCGGCCAACAGCCGCGTGGCCCCATCCGCGCCCGAGGCCCCGAGCGGCAGCAGATAGCGCGCATCCACAGGATCACCGTTGAGGTTTTCGCCCACCAGCCGCACCCGAAGCGACGCGTCATCCGGGGCCGCCTCAGCCATCGAGAACAGATCGGAGCCCGGGCGCGTCTCGAACTCCGGTGCGACCTGGTTCAAGAGGTATCCAGGCTGGAACAGGATAAACGCCGCCAACAGCAGGGCCGCACTTTCATAAAGCCGGGACTTCACGATGAAGTAATTCATCGTGCCCGCCGCGAACAACAACATGGCGATCAGCGCGATGATAAAGACCAGCACCGCCTTGAACGGCCCCACATCGATCAGCAGCAAATCGGTGTTGAAGATAAAGAGGAACGGCAACAAGGCTGTGCGGATCGAATAGAAGAACGCCTGAAAGCCGGTTTTCAGCGGATCCCCCTTGGAGATCGCAGCGGCGGCAAAACTGGCAAGGCCCACAGGCGGTGTCACATCCGCCATGATCCCAAAGTAAAAGACGAACATGTGAACCGCGACCAGCGGGACGATCAGGCCAGCCTGTGCGCCCAATTCGACCACCACACCAGCCATCAACGACGACACCACGATGTAGTTGGCGGTGGTGGGCAGGCCCATCCCAAGGATGATCGAGATGACGGCCACAAAGAACAGCATGGCCAGAAGGTTGCCGCCGGACAGAAACTCCACAAACTCTGCCATCACCTGGCCGATACCGGTCAGCGTAACCGCACCCACGATGATGCCGGCCACACCCATGGCGGCGGCCAAACCAATCATATTGCGTGCGCCCGCAATCATCCCTTCGGCAATGTCGCTGATGCCGTCCGTGATCTTTTGGCCGACATCGCTGGTGCCCCGGAAGAAAGCCTTCAGCGGATTTTGCGTCAGCAAGATGAACAGCATCGCAATGGTGGACCAAAAGGCAGATAGGCCCGGGGATTTCCGCTCGATCATCAAAAGATACATCAGCAGTAGGATCGGCATGATGTAGTGGATGCCGGTTTTGAAGATCTCACCCACCGACGGCAAATTCTGCATCGACTCCAAGCTGGTGTCGAGGTCCGGGCCTTTGGCCGCGAACCGCACCGCCGCGATATAGGCCACCAGCATCAGGGCGATGATCACCCACAAAGCCGCCCCGCCAAAGATGCTGGACAAGGTGTTGACCACAAAGCCTGTCAAGAACAGCATCCCCCCGGCAATCACGATGGAGATGGCGATGATGAAAATGGCGCCCAGGATGAACTTCACCGGGTGCATTCGGCTGGTGCCGGTCATGCCCATTTTCAGGGCCTCAAGATGGACGATGTAGACCAAGGCCACATAGGAAATGGCGGCAGGCACGATCGCGGTTTTGACCACCTCCACGTAAGAGATGCCCACATATTCGGTCATCAGGAACGCGACCGCCCCCATCACAGGCGGGGTCAACACGCCGTTGATGGAGGACGACACCTCCACCGCGCCGGCCTTGGTGGCTGGAAAGCCCACCTTTTTCATCAGCGGAATGGTGAACGTGCCGGTTGTGACCACATTGGCGATGGACGAGCCCGAGATCAGACCGGTGGCGGCTGAGGCGATGACCGCGGCCTTGGCGGGCCCACCGCGCAAGTGCCCCAAGGCGGCAAAGGCCAATTGCAGGAAATAGTTGCCCGCGCCCGCTTGGTTCAAAAGCGCGCCGAACAGCACGAACAGGAACACAAAACCGGACGAGACGCCCAAGGCGACACCAAAGACGCCCTCGGTGGTCAGCCACATATGGCTCATCGCTTTCTCGAACGATGCGCCTTTCCATTGGACAACTTCCGGCAGACCGGACCAGGACCCGAAGAACACATAAGACAAAAAGAACAGGGCGACGCCCATCAGCGGGAAGCCCAGCGAGCGGCGCGCGGCTTCGAGCAGCAGCACAATGCCGATGCCCGCAATCACAACGTCGCGCATGTTTGGCGCGCCGGTGCGATCCGCCACCCCGCGGTAATCCCACCACAGGTAAGACGCGGCGATGGCCGCCACAATCGCGACCCCCCAGGTCAGCAACGGAATGCGGTGTCGGGGCGAAGATTTGGTGGCCGGGAAGGCCAAAAACGCCAGCAACACAGCAAAGCCCAAGTGGATCGACCGGGTTTGCGTGTCGTTCCACACGAAGCCGACGACAAACGGTAGGGGCGAGGCGATCCAAAGCTGGTAAATTGCCCAGCACAAGGGCAGCACCCACAGCGCGCGGCGCCCAAATGCATCGAGGGGCGCGCGGCCGCCAGTGTCCGCATCTGCCACGATATCGTTCAGCGCCGGATCAGGCGCGGTATCGCCCCCGGTATTGGTGCGCGCGTCGGTCATGGCTGTCCCCTGTGAATGGTGCGCGGGCAGGCAGCGCTGCCCGTCGCATTTGGTAAAGTGGGGCGGCGCAGGCCGCCCCTTGCACGCTTACATCCAGCCGCGCTCGGCGTAGTATTTCGCAGCACCGGGGTGCAGCGGCGCGCTGAGGCCGTCCTTGATCATCCCTTCTTCGGTCAAACGACCAAAGGCGGGGTGTAGCTTTTTGAAGTCCTCGAAGTTCTCAAACACTGCCTTGACCAGGACATAAACCACATCCTCGGAGGTGCTGGCATCGGTCACAAAGGTCGCCTTAGGACCCCAAGAGGCCACATCGTCCCCATTGCCGGGATACATGCCGCCGGGGATCGTCGCTGCCGCATATGCGGGATTGGAGGCCAAAACCGTGTCCGTCCCGGATGTGCTGAGATCCAGCAGCTTGATGTCGCATGTGGACGTGGCTTCCATGGTAGAGCCATTGGGAAGGCCCGCAGCCCAGATCGCCGCATCCAGCTTGCCGTCGCACAGGGCGGCCGACTGCTCGGATGATTTCAGCTCGGCGGCCAGCGAAAAGTCATCTGGCGTGACGCCAGCTGCGTCCATCAAAACCCCTGCAAGCACCCGAGTGCCCGAGCCTGGGTTGCCGATGTTGACTCGCTTGCCCTTCATATCCATGACCGATGTGATGCCGGAATCGCCGCGCACCATCACATGCATCGGCTCGGGGTGGACCGAAAAGACAGCCCGAAGATCCCCGTAAGGCTCGTCATTTTCAAAGGCACGCACACCTTCCATGGCCGCTGACTGCACGTCCGACTGAACGACGCCGAAATCCAGCTCGCCCTCGCGAATGGTGCGCGTGTTGTAGACCGAGCCGCCCGTGCTCTCCACCGAGCAGCGCACGCCGTGCTCTTTGCGGTCCTTGTTGACCAAGCGGCAGATGGCACCGCCGGTGGGGTAGTACACACCGGTCACACCACCGGTGCCGATGGTGATGAACGTCTGCTGAGCGTTGGCCGCACCGGCCGCCAGGGTCAGTGCAACGGCTGCCGCCGTCAGGTTGAGTTTCGCAAACATCTAAGTCTCCCTTGTTGCAAGTTTCGTCGTTACTCAGACCATGTCTCTCCCAAGGCATGGATCTGATGTTCGGTGGCCCGGATCAAATCTTCCGCGCCCTCCCCCTCTTTGGTCAACAGCAGGGTCACAATCGTCTCGATCAAAACCAGGGTTGCCGCGTAGGACGAGAAAAACTGAGGGCTGTCTGTGGAAACAATGAAGGAATGATCCGCAAACACAAGGGCCGGTGACGTGTGGCTGTCGGTGATCAGAACCGTGGTGATCCCCGCCTCATGCGCGCTGCGCAACGCAGACACCGTGCGGCGTGCATAGGGTGCCTTCGAGATCGCAACCATTGCGTCGGATCGATCCAGCTTGGCCACAGCGGCGGCAAGGGCCGTGCCATTGCGCCCGGCCACGTGCCAAGACCCTTTGAACCATTGGGCGAGGTAGGCAAAGTACTCCACAAACCCGGTGGAGCCCAAAGACCCGATCAAAAGCACCTGGCGCGCGGTGTGAAGGGCCTCCACCGCCCTGTCCAGCCGATCGGCGGAGATGCGATGGCTCAGCGCCTCGATATTGGTCATGCAAGCCACTGATTGGCCGCGTAAAATGTCGCCTGCATCCGGCGGCTTTGACGACTGGGTCAGCGCAAGCGCCCGATCCGCAAAGGACACCATTTGCTGGCCCATCGCCACGCGCCCCTCTTCGCGCATCTGCTCGTAATCGTCGTACCCTAAGGCCCGCGCCAGGCGCGAGAACGTGGCCGGTGACACACCGCTGGTGGACGCGACCGCGCGCAACGACCGTGTTGCCACCTCGAACGGGTTTTCCACCACGTAGTCCGCCGCGAGCCTCAGTTTATCGCTGAGCCCGGTGTAGCTCTGACTTACCCGCTCTTCGAGGGTTGCTGTCGCAGTCACGATTCTTCCACTTTTTTCGACAACTAAGCGTTTCGATTGTTTTCCTACTTGTCAAGAATTGAAACGAATGTTTCAAATCAGCGACCCAGAAAGGAATCATAATGCCGCAGGACCTGCCCAATCATGCCTCTGTCGTGGTGATCGGCGGGGGGGTTATGGGGTGTTCCACGCTGTACCATCTGGCGAAGTTCGGCGCGGATGCCATTCTGTTGGAGCGCAACAAGCTGACCTCGGGCACCACCTGGCATTCGGCGGCGCAAGTGCGCGCCTTGCGGTCGTCGCAGAACCTCACGCGGATGATCCAGTACTCCGTGGGTCTTTACAGTGCGTTGGAGGCTGAGACTGGCCAGTCGGTGGGATGGATCCAAAAGGGCTCGCTGTCGCTGGCCACCAACCCCGACCGCCTGACGCTGATCCGCAGGCAAGAGGCGTTGGCCCAGGCCTATGGGATCGAGGCACGGTCGATCAGCGTAGGCGAGGCGGCGGAGCGGTGGCCGCTGATGGCGACCGATGATGTCATCGGCGCGGTCTGGTCGCCCGAGGATGGGCGCGTCTCGCCCTCTGATGTGTGCGCGGCCTTGGTCAAAGGCGCAAAGACCCGGGGCGCTCGGATTTTCGAAGACACTGGCGTCACCGGCATACTGACCCAAGGCGGCAAGGTGATCGGGGTGGAGACCACACAAGGTGTGGTGCGCTGTGACGCCGTCGCCCTGTGCGCGGGTTTGTGGTCGCGCGAAGTGGGGGCCATGGCGGGCGCGGATGTGCCCCTTTTGGCGTGCGAGCATTTCTATCTGCTGACCAAACCTGTGGCGGGCATCACCGGCAACATGCCCACCCTCTCGGACCATGACAATTACCTTTATATCCGCGATGACAGTGGCGGCCTGCTGGTGGGGTGTTTCGTGCCTATGGGCAAACCCATCGCCCCGGGGGTGCTGGACGAAAGCTTCGCCTTTGGCCTGCTGCCCGAGGATTGGGACCATTTCGAGCCGATGATGATGAATGCCCTGACACGCCTGCCCAGCCTGGAGACGGCGGAGGTGAAAATGCTGCTCAACGGGCCCGAAAGCTTTACGCCGGACGGGTCGTTCATGCTGGGCGAGACGGCGCAGACGCAGGGGCTGTTTTTGGGATGCGGGATGAATTCGATGGGGGTGGCCGCGGGCGGGGGGGCCGGCATGAACCTCGCGCACCTGATCACCCAGGGTCGCACCGCCTATGACCTGTCGGAAGCGGATGCAAAGCGCTTTGCACCGATCTTCAACTCTGCCGAGCATCTGATGGCCCGTGCGCCAGAAATCCTGGGCACCCATTACGAGATCCCCTTTCCGGGCAAGCAATTGAAAACCGCGCGCAATCTAAGACCCCTGCCCTTACACCAGACATACGCAGCCGCCGGTGCCGTCTTTGGGCAATTCTACGGTTGGGAGCGGCCCCTATACTTTGGCGAGACGGGCACGCCACAGTTGAGCTTCGGCAGAGCCCCATGGCACGACGCCGTAGGGGCCGAGGTGCAAGCCGCCCAAGAACGCGCTGCGATCTTCGAAGCCTCGCCTTTCGGCAAGATCGATGTCACCGGCCCTGGGGCGGAGGCGTTTTTGCTCCATGTTTGTGCG
>JBCBNR010000056.1:0-11335 GCA_039821665.1 Pseudomonadota bacterium | reverse complement strand
TGCCTCGCCTGATCGAGTTTCA
Organism: Pseudomonadota bacterium; assembly: GCA_039821665.1. Taxonomy (GTDB): domain Bacteria; phylum Pseudomonadota; class Alphaproteobacteria; order Rhodobacterales; family Rhodobacteraceae; genus CANLSM01. Next base: position 11,313 of record JBCBNR010000056.1, on the reverse strand, counting down.
GCGCGGCAACCCGATGATGGTCGTCGATATGAAGTCGTCAGGCATCCCCGCCGATGTTGCGCGCATGGAGGCGGATATCTCCATCCAATTCGACGAGCCGAACAATCCCACGGTGATGCGCCGCCGGTTGGGCTCGCTCCACGTCTACCCCTATGCCTCGCGGTCCTATGTGGATGTGTACGGCTCGCCCGCCAACATCAACGAAATGCTGGACCATCGGTTGGTGGACCAGGTGGGCCCTCAGCTCGATAATGGCGCGTGGCCACGTTACCTGGGTATCAGCGATATCGAGGGTGTGATCGGCATCCGCACCAATTCGTCCGCCGCCCATTTCTTTGCGATCGAGCGGGGGGCCGGCATTGGCGGTTTGCCAACCTTTGCGTCAGCGCTGGGCACCAACCTTGTGCCGATCGACATTGGCATTCACCACCAGGTGGACATTTGGGTGACCTATCACCCCGATGCGCGCCGGACGCCACGGGTGGCCACTATGATCGATTGGCTCGTTGAATCCTTCGACCCCCACAAGTATCCTTGGTTCCGGGATGAGTTTATTCATCCCAACGCATTCGCTGATTTCGAATCCCGAGGGTGGGAAAGCACAGAGGTGGCCGGTTATGCGGCCGCTGGATTTACGAAAGATCGTTTCTGAGTGACCTTTTTGCAGCCGGGGGCGCATGGGCAAAGACTAAGCCCCTTTGTGCCCTTTATCCTGGCCGCCTGTACCGGTGTCTCGATCCTGTCCACCGATCTGTTCACACCGTCGATCCCTGATCTGCCGCGGGTCTTCGGAACCAACGAGATCACCGCCCAATACACTGTGAGCATCAACCTTTTGGCCTATTCCTTGGCCCAACTGGTCCACGGCCCTATGGCCGACACGGTGGGGCGCAGGCGGCTGCTGCTGATTGCGTTTGGCGCGTTTGTCCTGTCCTCGGTGTTCTGTGCGCTCGCAAGCTCGATCGAGCTGTTGTTGTGGGGGCGGTTTTTGCAAGGCCTGTTCAGTTCGGTCCCTTCGGTGGTGATCATCCTGATGATCCGCGAGCTTTATCCAGCCGAGCGTGCGGTGGGCGTCATGGCCCTTTATGGCGCGGCCTTGGGCATTGCCCCTGCGCTGGGGCCGCTTTTGGGCGGCTATCTTTTTGTTTGGTTCGGTTGGAGCGGTGCGTTCTGGGTTATCGCCCTTTTGGCGGCGATTGTGCTTGCGCTGTTTTATCGACATGTGCCCGAAAGCCTGCAAACGCGCGCGCCGTTGCGCCCGTTGCCGGCAATCGGGGCCTATCTGGGGCTTCTAACCAGCGGAAACTACCTGAAATTCGCGCTGCCGCTGTCCCTGACCTTTGGCGCGCTGTTTGCTTACGTCACCACGGCCCCTGTGGTGTTCATAGACCTGCTGGACGTGCCTGAGGAACGCTATGGCATTTCATACATTTTCATCATCGCAGGCTATGTGCTGGGCAATGTTTTGGCCAGCCGTTTGTCGAAGAAGATCTTTGCCCGACGCATCGTGACCATGGGTGTGTTGTTACAAGCGACGGGGGCCGTGGCTTTGGCCGCCCCCGTGCTTTATGGCGTGGTGGAGGTGAATTATCTGGTCGGTGCCATGACCGTTTTCGCCGCGGGCCTTGGGATGATTATGGCCTCCGGCCCTCTGGTGGTCCTTGATCTGGTGCGAGACCGGCCACAAGGGCCGGCGGCGGCCTTGTTGGGCACGCTGCAACTGGCCGCTGCCAGCGGGGCAAGCTTTCTGTCCAGCACCTTTTACAACGAGACCGCCCTGTCGCTGGTGCTGACCATCGCCCTTTTCGTGGGATTGGCTGCTTTGCCGCTGTTGATGTTGCCCGATCCCAATGGGGTCGAGGATGACCTAATCCCTTGAAGCGTTTCTAGAAACACCTGATACACGCGAGCGCTGCCGCTCTCGTCAGTCGAACGCGAAAAGTACTTAGCACTGTATCAAGGTAAACTCGAAAAGCGATAGGCCTTAGACCTTATGTCTAGGCCCTTCCTTTGTGGGTGGCCCTTGCCTCGCGCGCTGATTAGGCTTTGGGCAAAAGGGGACATGCGCATGACAACATGGGAGGCGGTTTGGCATCTGGTCAGCACAGGCGACGCTGTGCTGATGGGCATCATTAGCCTCAGCCTTTATGTCTCGCTCACCGCGGTCGCCATCGCCTCGCTGGTGGGGGCGCCCTTGGGTGCGGCTTTGGTGCTGTTTTCGTTTCCCGGCAGACGGATGCTGGTGGTGCTTGCCTCCTCGTTGATGGCCTTGCCCCCGGTGGTGGTGGGGCTCTTTGTCTATCTGGGGCTGTCGCGGGCCGGGCCCCTGGGCAGCCTGGGCCTGTTGTTCACGCCCACCGCGATGATCATCGCACAGACCATCCTGATCTTGCCCATCATCGTGGCCCTGACGCGCGAGGCTGTGCGCCCGGTCTATACGGAGTATGCGGAGTTCTTGCGCGCGGTGGAGGCACGGCCCCTGCAGCGTTTGCGCACGGTTTTGTGGGACGCGCGCTTTGCCGTCATCACAGCGGTGCTCGCAGGGTTCGGGCGCGCTATCGCCGAGGTGGGCGCGGTTCTGATCGTGGGGGGCAACATCGCAGGTGTCACACGGGTGATGACCACAACCATCGCGTTGGAGACGTCGCGCGGCAATCTGGAACTGGCCCTGGCGCTGGGGCTGATCCTGATTGCAATTGCCCTTTCTCTGAACAGTCTTATCCATTTGGCCGCCCGCATCGGCGCGCGCTATCAGCCCAGCCCATGAGCGTGCCTTCCTTACGTTTCAAGGATGTGGGCCTGCATCTGGGCGGCGATTGGCGGCTGCGTGGTCTTAGCACCGTGTTGCCCGCGGGCGGGATCACCGCCGTAATGGGCCCAAACGGGTCGGGCAAAAGCCTGTTTTTGCGCCTGGCAATGGGGGTTTTGAGCCCCGACGAGGGGGCGGTGCTGTGGGGCGCGCAGCGGGCGGCGGACAGTCGCGGCGCGCGGGGCTTTGTGTTCCAGCGCACGCCGATCTTGCGCCGCTCTGTCTTTTCCAATGTGGCCTATCCTTTGCAGATCAGCGGTGCGACCAAGGCCGAGATCCGCGCGCGGGTGGACCATTGGCTGGCCCGGGCGAACCTGACCCACAAGGCCCAGGATCCCGCCGCCCGCTTGTCCGGGGGCGAGGCGCAGCGCATGGCGCTGGCCCGTGCGCTTGTGCGCGACCCTCAGGTCTTGCTCCTAGACGAGCCGTCGGCCAGTCTGGACCCGCGCTCGACCGCGGCACTTGAACACTTGATCCAAGAAGTTGCGGCGGATGGCGTGAAAATCTGCCTGTCCAGTCACGACATCGGCCAGGCCAAACGGTTGAGCACGGATATCGTGTTCCTCCATGAGGGGCAGGTGGCAGAACAGGCAGAGGCGCAACGGTTTTTCGCAAGCCCCCAAACCGAGGCGGCCTGCACCTATCTAGAGGGACGCTTATGATCCGCTTTTGTGTTGTTGGTTTGACGCTGTTGGCCATGGTGGCCTCGGCCCAAGATCGATCGATCACGCTGGCTTCGACCACCTCTACCCAAAACTCTGGCCTCTATGACCACCTGCTGCCGCTCTTTGAGGCCGAGACCGGGATCGCGGTGCAGGTGATCGCCGTGGGCACAGGACAAGCGTTGAGGATTGCGCGCAATGGCGATGCGGATGCGTTGATGGTTCATCATCGCCCATCCGAGGATGCTTTCGTGGCCGAAGGCTATGGGCGTGCGCGGGTGGATGTTATGTATAACGACTTCGTGCTGGTCGGTCCGCGTGACGATCCGGCAGGCATCAGGAACGCCCAAAGCGTGCGAGAGGCTTTGGCCCTTATCGCGGCATCTGGCGCCCCGTTTGCGTCGCGTGGGGATGACAGTGGCACCCATAAGAAAGAACTGGGCTTGTGGGCGGCGGCCGGGCTGACGCCGCAAGCGCCATGGTACCTTGAAACGGGCTCTGGCATGGGGGCCACCTTGAACACGGCCACAGCACTGGGGGCCTATAGCCTCAGCGATCGGGGCACTTGGATCAGCTTTGGCAACAAGCAGGAGCATCGGTTGCTGCTGTCGGGTGATCCGGCGTTGCACAACCCCTACGGGGCCATTGTGGTGAACCCGGAGCGTCACCCCCATGTGAAAGCAGATCTGGCCCAAACCTTCGTGGATTGGCTGGTGTCAGACACGGGGCAAGAGGCGATTGGCGCCTTTTTGATCGACGGACAACAACCGTTTTGCCCCGATGCGCCGTCGTTTCGCGGGGCCCGTCTGGCGGCGGGGATCATCTGCCCCAGCCCTTTGCAGGGCAACTGAGAAAAGCGCCTGACCTTAGGCTTTTATAAGTCGTTTCCGAGAATTTTGTGCATTGCAGCAGATGCATGCCGGGTCTGCACGCGGGGCGCTTGTACGGGGCCTTTTGCGGCGTAAGTTAGGTCCATCGAAACGACACAAGGCGCGCTGAGCGGTGCGCTGAAAACTCAGGACCGAGACATGATTTCTGCACGCATGGACGCAACCGCGTCTTTCCGTGCGCCCACGGCTTTTGCCGCGGCCCGCACGGCCCTTCGCAACCACCTGGCCTATCGGCGCACCGTCGCCGAGTTGGACGGGCTGAGCACCAAAACCCTGGAGGATCTGGGGCTGAACCGCGCTGGCATCAAGGCCGAAGCCCGCCGCGCCGTTTACGGCCGCTGAGCACGACAGAGACGCAAGAGATAAGGATACGAAATATGGCACACGCAACAACGAGCACAGCCCACGCCCCGGTTTTCAACCCCGTCACCTTGATCACCGATCAATGGGCGCGGTTTCAGAACTGGATGCGCGTCAAGCACACCCTGGAAGAGCTGAGCGCCTTGTCGGATCGGGAACTGAACGATCTGGGTCTGGGTCGGGGCGATCTGTACCGGGTCGCTTTGGACAGCGTTTACGGCACCGGTGCACGCAGCTAAACGGTTTCGCGCTGCCGCGCGAGGATATTTGAACAAAAATGAAAGGGCGGGCCCAGCGTTGGAGCCGCCCTTTTTTGCGGTTTGGTCAGAAGGGGGCTCAGAAAGGGACGCTGTCGGCGGCGCTAACAAAGCTGGCCACCACTTTCTTTTCCCCCGCTTTTTCGAATGCGATTGTCAGTTTGTCGCCTTCGATGGCCACAACAGCACCATAGCCGAACTTCTGGTGGAACACCCGGTCGCCAAGCCCATGGGCCGGGGTCGCCGCGCCGTCGATGACCATATGGCGGGCTTCACTGGGTTGGCTGAGACTGCGATGGCCGGTTTTGGCTTGTAGGCGACGCCACCCTGGGGAGTTGTAGACATCCGCCTTTGCCGCCTTGTCGGTCAGGTCCGAGCCACGCATGACCTGGGGCAGGTCGGCGGCGGGGGCTGCTGCCCCAAAACCACCACCATATAGGCCCGGCGGTGTCAGCACCTCCACATGATCGGCGGGCAGCTCGTCGATAAAGCGCGAGGGCAAGGAGGATTGCCATTGGTTATAGACCCGCCTGTTGGCGGCAAAACTGACTGTCAGATGTTGGCGCGCCCGTGTTAGGCCCACATAGGCCAGCCTGCGCTCTTCCTCCACGCCCTTTTTGCCGTTCTCATCCATCGAGCGTTGGGACGGGAAAAGCCCGTCTTCCCATCCGGGCAAGAAGACGGCCGGAAATTCCAGCCCCTTGGCGGCGTGTAGGGTCATGATCGAGACTTTTTCGCCCGCCTCTTCCTGGCTGTTGTCCATCACCAGGCTGACATGTTCCAAGAAGCCTTGCAGGTTCTCGAACTCATCCAGCGCTTTGACCAGTTCTTTGAGGTTGTCCAGTCGTCCCGGCGCCTCGGTCGATTTGTCGTTCTTCCAAAAATCCGTATAGCCGCTTTCGTCCAGTATGATCTCGGCCAGTTCCACGTGATTGACCTCGTCGGAGCTGGCGAGGGCGCGCCAGCGGTCGAACGCCTCAATCAACTGGGTAAGGGTGGCGCAGGCGCGCGCGGGCAACAGCCGGTCGGCGATGACGATGCGCACGCCTTCCAAGGGCCCCACACCATGTTGGCGCGCGGTGTTGAAGATCGTTTGTTGGGCCTTGTCCCCCAAACCGCGCTTGGGGGTGTTTACGATCCGCTCGAACGCGAGCCCATCCTCGGGTGAGACGACGACGCGGAAATAGGCCATGGCATCGCGGATCTCCATCCGCTCGTAAAAGCGGGGGCCTCCGATCACCCTGTAGGGCAGGCCGATGGTCAAAAACCTGTCCTCAAAGGCGCGCATCTGGAAAGATGCGCGCACCAAGATGGCCTGGTGGTTGAGCGACACGGGATCGAGGCCACGGGTGCCCTTTTGCATCGCCTCGATCTCTTCACCGATCCAGCGGGCCTCCTCCTCGCCATCCCAATGGCCGATGAGGCGCAGCTTCTCGCCCTCGTTCACGTCCGTCCAAAGGGTTTTGCCCAACCGATCCTCGTTCGCGGCAATCACGCCGGAGGCTGCGGCCAGGATATGGGGGGTGGAGCGGTAATTCTGTTCCAGACGCACGACAACGGCGCCGGGGAAATCCTTCTCGAAGCGCAGGATGTTGCCCACCTCAGCCCCGCGCCAGCCATAGATTGACTGATCGTCATCGCCCACGCAGCAGATGTTCTTGTGCCCGCCCGCCAGCAGCCGCAGCCATAGGTATTGGGCCACGTTGGTGTCTTGGTACTCATCCACCAAGATATAGCGGAACCAGCGCTGATACTTCTCCAGCACGTCCTCATGCTCTTGGAAGATGCGCACCACATGCAGCAGAAGATCGCCGAAATCCACGGCGTTAAGCGCGATCAGACGCTCTTGATACTGGGCGTAGAACTCCACGCCCCGGTGGTTATAGGCCCCCGCCTCCGAGGCGGGCACCTTGTCGGGCGTCCAGCCGCGGTTCTTCCAGCGATCGATCAGACCTGCGAGCATCCGCGCGGGCCAGCGCTTGTCGTCGATGTTTTCGGCCTGGATCAGTTGTTTGAGCAGGCGGATCTGGTCGTCGGTGTCGAGGATGGTGAAGCTGGATTTGAGGCCCACAAGCTCTGCATGGCGGCGCAGAAGTTTCACGCAAAGCGAGTGGAAGGTGCCCATCCAAGGCATCCCTTCGATCACCCCGCCCACCAGCTTGCCCACGCGCGATTTCATCTCGCGTGCGGCCTTGTTGGTGAAGGTCACGGACAGGATTTCGTTGGGCTGTGCACGACCGGTGTTCAATAAATGTGCAATGCGCGTGGTCAACGCCTTGGTCTTGCCGGTCCCGGCCCCTGCGAGCACCAAAACCGGGCCATCCAACGCCTCCACCGCCGCGCGCTGATCCGGGTTCAGATCGTCCAAATAGGGGGCAGGGCGCGCAGCCATGGCCCGTGCGGACAGGCTTGCCCCGTCCCACGCATCCACCTCATCCTGATCCCACTCTGCCATGGGTGAGAACTTAGCGCTGGGGCGGGGGAAAGAAAAGGACGATGTTCGCTTTGTGTTCCGATGTTTATTCCTGTTTGACTTGTTAGGCTTGTGACCACGCGGCGGGGGGACAGGCGATGGCTGATCGGAAATTGAGCGCACTGGTCCTTCTGGCCCATCCCAACCCGTCCCAGTCGGAGGTGAACTTGACCATGGCCCGTGCTGCGCGGGACCTGGACGGGGTGACCCTGGTGGATCTTTACGCGCAATATCCCACCCTCGACATCGATATCGACCTGGAACAAGCGCGCCTGCGGGCGCACGACATCCTGGTGCTGCATTTCCCGTTCTACTGGTACTCCACCCCTGCGATCCTGAAGGAATGGCAGGATCTGGTGCTGGAGTATGGCTTTGCCTACGGTCACGAGGGCACGGCGCTGCACGGTAAGGTGATGTTTTGTGCGGTCACCACCGGGGGCGCACAGGAAAGCTATATGGCCGACGGCGTCAACCATTTCACCGTGCGCCAATTGCTCGCCCCGTTGGAGCAAACCGCCAACCTGTGCGGAATGACCTATCTGCCGCCTTTGGTTTTGCACAGCGCCCGATCCGCGGCGGAGGAGCATCGCATCGCTGCCCACGCGCGCGCCTACGCCTTTGCGCTGGAGACGGCGCAGGCGGACCGCTGGCACCTGCCCAGCGTGGCCAAGGCCGAGACGTTGAACGCCGTGCTCGACGAAATGGAGGGCTAGGCCCATGGACGGATTTCTGCTGCAAGCCACGCTGTTCCTGTTCGGGGCGGTCTTTGCCGTGCCGATTGCCATCCGGCTGGGGCTGGGGTCGGTTCTGGGGTATCTAATCGCAGGTGTGCTGCTGTCGCCCGTGCTGCCCCTGATCGGGGTGGATGCCATCGCAATCCAGCATTTCGCCGAGTTCGGCGTGGTTATGATGCTCTTTCTCATCGGGTTGGAGCTGGAGCCGCGGGCGCTGTGGGACATGCGCCACCGCCTTCTGGGGCTCGGCGGGTTGCAGGTGGGCCTGACCACCCTGGCGGTTATGGCCGTGGCGCTGGCGCTTGGTCAGCCCTGGCAAATCTCGCTCGCGGTCGGGTTGATCCTTTCCCTGTCCTCCACGGCGATCGTGCTGCAAACCCTGGGCGAGAAGCGGTTGATGAAAACCGATGGTGGGCAGGCCAGCTTTTCGGTGCTGTTGACCCAGGACATCGCGGTGATCCCCATGCTGGCCTTCCTGCCGCTTTTGGCCATGCCGGAGCTGATGGACATGGCGGGTGAGGTGGCCCACGGGGACGACCACAGCGCCGGTGCCGCAGGCGACCATGGCGGCGGCGATGGGGGTGGGCATGGCGAGGGTGAGGGGCATGGCATGGACCTCAACCTGCTCGCCGCGCTGCCGGGCTGGGCCCAGCCCTTGGTCGTGTTCGGCGCTGTGGGCATCATCATCATGGCGGGCCAATACCTGACCCGGCCCATCTTCCGGTTCCTCAGCCATGCCAACCTGCCCGAGATCTTTACCGCCGCTGCGTTGCTGCTGGTCATTGGCATCGCGTTGCTGATGACCATGGTGGGCCTCTCGCCTGCCTTGGGGACGTTCTTGGCCGGTGTCGTCCTGGCCAATTCCGAATACCGTCACGAGTTGGAGGCCGATATCGGCCCGTTCAAAGGGCTGCTTTTGGGCTTGTTCTTCATCACGGTGGGCGCTGGCATCAACTTCGCGCTGCTGTTCGAGGATTTCTTTTCCATCATCGCCCTGACGCTTGGCCTGATCCTAATCAAGGCCGCAATCCTCTTTGCCATCGCAAAGGCGTTTCGGTTGCGTGGCAGCGCGGGCTGGCTTTTTACCTTCAGCCTGGCCCAAGCGGGGGAGTTCGGGTTCGTTCTGCTGAGCTTTGCGCTGTCCAGTCAGGTGATCCCCGCAGCGCTGAGCAGCCAACTGCTGCTGGTCGTGGCGCTGTCCATGCTGCTGACGCCGCTTTTGTTTATCATCTATGACCGGGTGTTCGCCAAATCCATCGACGTCACCGCAGGGGACGCGGACGAGATTGACGACGCCGGTCCGATCATCATCGCTGGCTTGGGCCGCTTCGGGCAGGTCGTGAACCGGATGCTTTTGTCAAACGGCTATAAGACGGTGGTGATGGATCACCATAACGACCTGATCTCGGGCATGCGCCACTTTGGCGTAAAGGGCTATTTTGGGGATCCATCCCGACCGGAGTTGCTGCATGCGGCCAAGATCGAAGAGGCCAAGGTTCTGGTGGTGGCCGTGGACGACCGCGAGAAATCCTTGCAGATGGTCCAACATGTGACCCGCGAATACCCCCATGTCAAAATCGTTGCGCGGGCCTTTGATCGGCAACACACCTACGAGCTGTACGCGGCGGGCGCACGGGACATTGTGCGCGAGACCTTCGACAGCTCGGTCCGCGCGGGCCGCTATGCGCTGATCGCACTCGGCATGCACCCGTTCGATGCCGAGAAAGCGGCGCGCGCCTACACCAAACTCGACCGCTCGCAGTTAGAAGAGTTGGCCCGCTTGTGGGACCCAGAGGTCGATATTCGCGACAACGCCCGCTATGTGGCGCGCGCGAGAGAGATCAACGAGGATCTAGAGCGCGCGCTCAAGGGTATGCGCACGCCCTATAACGATGCGTTGGATCGAGGCTGGATGCCGCCGCCCAAACGCGGCGATGTGCGCCCTGACCAGGACGCGGACCAGCCGCCCCAGGATGCCAAAAAGGCCTAAGCGCTCAGCGCCCCTTGCACCACGCCGCAGGCGGCACATCCATACCGGTGTCGATCGGTACCGATGGGGTTTGCTGGGGTTTCGGGGATTGGGCGCCCGAAGGCTGCGGTTTTTGGTCGTTGGTCATTTTGGATACTCCCAAACTCGTTACACATGCGGCCCGTCCAACCTAGACGAGCCCGCAAACACAGGCTGGCACAAAAATCACACAGCGCCAGTCCGCCAAGGACATTTCACGGAATTGTGGTCGCTTCGTCAATGGTCTAGGACAAGGCCACCGCGACCACCAGAAAGGCGTTTCCCATGACATCCTTCTCGAAAATACTAGTGGCCAATCGGGGCGAAATTGCGATCCGCGTCATGCGCGCGGTCAATGAAATGGGCAAGAAAACCGTCGCGGTCTATGCGGAAGAGGATAAATTGGGCCTTCACCGGTTCAAAGCGGACGAGGCTTATCGCATTGGCGAGGGGTTGGGACCGGTGGCCGCCTACCTTGCGATTGACGAGATCATTCGCGTGGCCAAGCTGTCCGGTGCTGATGCGATCCACCCGGGCTATGGTCTGTTGTCGGAAAACCCCGATCTCGTGGATGCCTGTACCGCCGCTGGCATCACGTTCATCGGCCCCAAGGCCGAGACGATGCGCGCCCTGGGCGACAAGGCGTCGGCCCGCAAGGTCGCGATGGAGGCGGGCGTGCCCGTTGTTCCGGCCACCGAGGTGCTGCCCGATGATATGGATGAGGTGCGCGCAATGGCCGATGCCATCGGCTATCCCTTCATGCTTAAGGCGTCCTGGGGCGGCGGGGGGCGCGGTATGCGCCCGATCATGGGCCCGGACGAGTTGGAAGAAAAAGTGCTCGAAGGGCGGCGCGAGGCCGAAAACGCCTTTGGCAATGGCGAGGGCTATCTGGAAAAGCTGGTCCAGCGCGCCCGCCATGTGGAGGTGCAGATCCTCGGCGATGAGTACGGCGGGATGTACCATCTGTGGGAGCGGGATTGCTCGGTCCAGCGGCGCAACCAGAAGGTCGTGGAGCGGGCGCCAGCGCCCTATCTGACCGAGGCCCAACGGCAGGAGCTGTGTGCGCTGGGCCGCAAAATCTGCGCCCATGTGGGCTATCGTTGTGCGGGCACCGTCGAGT
>JBCBNR010000055.1:0-11633 GCA_039821665.1 Pseudomonadota bacterium | reverse complement strand
CAAGGGCTGAGCGAGCGGCGCGCCTCGTCCGTTGCGAACATCCTGCTGTCTGGCGGTGTGCCATCGTTCCGGATTGTGGCCTTCGGCATGGGCGAGAGCCAGCCCATCGCCACCAACGCCACGCCCGAGGGGCGACAGGCGAACCGTCGGGTGGAAATTGTGATCACGCCGACCGGCCAGTCGTAAAGGCGGTCCGTCTTGTCCTCCCCGCAAATTGGTCCTACGAACAGACCAGTTTTGCGGGGACGGCACCCATGCCCTTTGAGAAGATCCAGTCCGAGCGCGTGGCGCAAGCCATCATTCGCCAGATCGAAGGGCTTATCCTCAACGGCATCTTGCACCCGGGCGAGCGGTTGCCGTCAGAGCGTGAATTGGCGCAACGCTTGGACGTGTCGCGCCCTTCCCTGCGCGATGCCCTTGCCCAGTTGGAAGACCGCGGCTTGATCGAGACCCGCCCCGGGGCGGGTGCGTTTGTCGCTGATCTTCTGGGCTCGGTCTTTGCGACGCCCCTGGTTGGGCTGTTTGCATCCCATCGCACCGCGCTTTTTGACTATCTGCAGTTTCGCCGTGACCTGGAAGGGTTGGCGGCAGAACGTGCGGCCACCCATGCCTCACCCACGGATCTTGACGTGATCTCGGCCATCTTCGCGAAAATGGAAGCCGCCCACACCCAACGCTCCCCCCGCGAGGAGGCCCGGTTGGATGCGGAATTTCACATGGCGATCATCGAGGCATCCCACAATGTGGTCATGCTGCATATGATGCGCGCGATGCTCGAGATGTTGCGCGAAGGCGTGTTTTACAATCGCCAGACCCTGTTTTCCAACCGCACCACTCGGGACGAATTGCTTGCCCAGCACAGGGCCATGCACGATGCCGTTTTGGCCCGCGATCCCATGGCCGCTCGCACTGCTGTCGAGGCCCATTTGAACTTTGTCGAGCAAGAGATCCGCGAACTGGATCAACAAGCCACGAACGAACGGGTGGCGCGCCTGCGCTATGCCCACGAGACAGGCCAATGAGCGTTGTCTCTGAACGTCGGTCCAAGCTGGCCAGCGCGCTGATCGAGGCTGCCCTGGCCCGGATCGAAGAGGATGGGCTGAAGTCCCTGCGCGCGCGCGATCTGGCCAAAGACTGTGGCTGCTCGTTGGGCGCGATCTACAACGTCTTTCGCGACTTGGACGACTTGCTGTTCCATGCCAATGCGCAAACCTTGCGCGATCTTGGCCGCGCCTTGGCCGAGGTCAGCGAGGCAGTGCCAGAACAGACTCCGGAGAACCAGTTGATCGCCTTGGCCGACGGCTATCTGGCATTCTGCCAAGAGCGTCCACGGCGGTGGAACGCCCTGTTTACCCAGCGCATTGTGCCCGGTCAGACCCTGCCCGACTGGTACAAGGCGGTACTGGTGGACCTGATTGCGCGCATTGCAGCGCCCATCGCAGACTTGTTCCCCGAGCTTCCCCCGCGCACCCACCGGGAGCTAGCGGAAGGGCTGTTTGCAGCGGCGCATGGCGTGATCAGCCTGGGCCTGCAATCGGCGTTTTTCAGCACGGACCCAGCGCGCATACGGGCCATGAATGCGCAACTGATCCGGGCCTTCGCGGCCAGCGGCAAGCTACCTACCCCCTAAAAGCCACTCACTTGACGTTGACGTAAGGTTATTTTGAACGCCGTTCATTTTTTGATTGAACGACGTTCAAGAATCGCCTTATGTCGTGAACAGTGTTCAAGAAGAAAGGCTCGCACCGATGCTTACCACCCTCACCACCCTCGCCCGCGGCATCACAGCCCGGTCCGAAGAGGCGCTGCGCGCCGCCGCCGCGTTGGAGTTGATTGACCAGAAAATCCGCGAGGCAGAAGATGCACAACGTGCGGCCAAGATGACGCTCGCCAGCCTGATCGGGCGCGAACGGGCCGAGCGCCGGGCCGTGGAGGCTTTGACCAGCCGGATCACCGATCTTGAAAGCCGCGCCCGTGCGGCCCTTGGGGACGGGGCCATGGACCTGGCCACCGAGGCCGCACAGGCCATTGCCGAACTGGAGAATGAGCGCGAGGCGCGTACCCAAACCCTGATGACCCTGGGCACGAAAGTGCGCCGTTTGCAGGGATCCGTCGAGAAGACCCATCGCCGCCTGATCGACCTGCGCCACGGGGCCACCCGGGCTCGCGCGGTAGAGGCGGAGCGGCGCACCCAGATGCGCCTCAACCGCAACTTGCGCCACGCAACACCTGCCCGCGAGGCCCAAGAACTGATCACAGAGGTACTGGGCCGCAGCGACCCCTTGGAAGAGGGCGAGATCCTAGACCAGATCGATGACAAATTGACCGGCAATGACCTAGCCGAACGGATGGGGGCAGCGGGCTATGGCACCGCCAAAACCTCCGCCCAGGACATCCTGAACCGTCTTCAAAGCTAACTGCAACCTAACACAAGGACCAAACCCATGGATAAGACCGGAAACCAAATCTACATCCTGTTCAACGCGGTTGGCGTGGCCACCGCTTACGGGATGCTCGCGCTCTCGATCTGGCTGGCGCCGGTGGATCTCTCAACCAAAGGCTTTTGGGGCATGGGGATATTTCTTCTGACCCTCAGCTTGGTGAACTTCGTAAAATACCGGGTCGATGCCCGCGCCTCAGAAGACCGCGTCACCAAGCTGGAAGAAGCCAAGGCCGAAAAGCTGTTGACCGACTACGTGGCCGACGCCGCCTAACCAGACACCCCTGTTTCTCCCACCTGCCGCGCCCCAAGGGGTGCGGCTTTTTTGCGGCCAGCCCGCGCCACCGGCCACAAAAAAAGGGCGCCCGCAAAGGCGCCCTTGTGGTCCCTGTCGAACCGGCCCGGTCAATGCAGCTTTGCTGCAACCTCCGAGATCGCCTCGTCGATCAACGCGTTGGCGTCGGATGCGCCAATGTTTTTCGCGATGGTCTCGCCCGCAGCGGCCACAGCCAGGGCCACAGCCTTGTCTTTGACTTCCCGCATTGCGGCCGCTTCGGCGCTTGCGATCTGGTCTTTGGCCGCAGCTAGGCGGCGCGCTACCGAGGCCTCCATATCCACCTTTGCCTGGGCCGCAGCACTTTCGGCCTCAGACCGGGCCGCGGCTATGATTTGCTCCGCCTGCTCGGCCACCTCTTTTTGCTTGCGCTCATACGAGGCGAGAAGACTTTGCGCTTCCTCGCGCAGGGTCCGCGCCTCGTCGATCTCCGAACGAATGCCCTCGGCCCGCTTGTCCAACAGACCCGCCAGAATGCCCGGCACGCCCGCATAGGCCAGCACGCCCAAGAAGATCACGAAGGCAATCGCGACAACGATGTTGGTGTCGTTGAGAAACTCCATGATCCTATCCTTTCAGCCTGGACGAGACCATGTCAGCCACGCCACCGGCATCCACCGATGGGGCAAGGGCTTTGACGATCTCGGCGCCGGTTTCTTTGGCAACCTCTTCGATCGCAGCCACAGCACCAGCCCGAACCTCGCCAATGCGCGCTTCGGACTCCGCCGACTGCGCGGCAATCTCCGCATCTGCCTTGGCCAAAGCGATGTCGAGGTCCTTTTGGATCTCGGCCTTGGCGTCTGCCGCGATGCGCTGGCTCTCGCTGCGCGCCTCAGCCAGTGCGGTCTGATACGCATCCTCGGCCAGTTCGGCCTTGCGCTTCAATTCCGCCGCCTGGTCCAGATCGCGCGAAATCATGCCGTGCCGCTCGGAAATGATCGATTCAATCCGAGGCATCGCGATGCGCGACAGGATGAAATAGATCACAATGATCGTGACGATGAACCAGAAGGCCTGGGTCGCCATGAACTCAGGGTCAAGCTGCGGCATGCCCTGATAGTATTCGGTCTCAGCTTTGCCAGCGGCCATGGGCCCCTCCGATCCTGATGCGTGAGGCGATCCGCCCCACGCGGGGAAGCACAGTTGTGATGGTCGGTCTTAGACCGCGAACATCAACAGCAATGCCACCAGGAACGAGAAGATGCCCAGCGCTTCGGCAAAGGCGATGCCGATGAACATGGTCGCGGTCTGTGCCGCTGCGGCGGCTGGGTTGCGCAGGGCGCCGGACAGGAAGTTGCCGACCACGGTGCCCACGCCGATGGCGGCGCCGCCCATGCCCAAGCATGCAATACCTGCGCCCAGGAATTTACCCATTTCTACGATGCTGCCTTCCATGACGAGTGCTCCTTTGTTGGAATGGCGAAAAGATCAGATGTGCTTAGTGATGCGGATGCAGGGCATCGCGCAGATACACACAGGTGAGGATGGTGAAGACATAGGCCTGAATGACCGCAACAAGCGTCTCCAACCCATACAGTGCGACCAGCCCCGCGATCGGGAACACGGCCCCGACGCCCAAGGCACCGGCAAAGCCCGCGATCACTTTCAGAACCGCGTGGCCGGCCATCATGTTGCCCGCAAGACGGATCGAATGGCTGACAGGCCTCACGAAGTACGAGATGATCTCGATGATCGCGAGGATCGGGCGCAGCACCAACGGTGCCGACGAGATCCAGAACAGCGACAGAAACGCCGTACCGTTCTTGGCGAAGCCCAACACCGTGACGAAGATGAACACCGCCATGGCCAAAAGGGCCGTCACCACAATGTGGGAAGTGGAGGTGAACGACCAGGGCACCAGCCCCAAGACGTTGGCCATCAAAATGAACATGAACAGGGTGAAAATCAGCGGGAAATAGGCAAGGCCTTCCTTGCCACAAATATCCTCGACCATTTTGCGGATGAAACCATAGGTCACTTCCGCCACCGATTGCATGCGGCTGGGCACCATGGCTCGGCCCCGCACACCCAACACCAGCAGGGCCGTGATCGCCAGAACAGTCAGGAACAACCACAGGGTCTGGTTGGTGATGGTGTACCAATGAAGCTGGTCACCGCCGAAAAGCGGTTTGACCACGAACTGATCCATGGGATGGATGTTAAAGCCGCTGCCACCGTCTTCTTTGGTCGCCATGTCAGTCTCCCTCACCGGGGGTTGCCCGGGATTTGCCCAAACGCTCTGCCTCTTTGGCCGAGGTTATCATGGTTTTCACCCCTGCCGCGAAGCCCAGCAATGTAAACAGCAGCAGGAACAAAGGCAGTGTGCCCAACAGCACATCCAACCCGTACCCGATGCCAAAGCCGATGAACAATCCGACCACCAGCTCGATCACCATGCGCCACGCAAGATTGGCGCCCTCATACTTACTATCCACCCGAGGAGCCGGAGTGCGAGCCGCCTGTGCGGCCTCAATCCGCTCTGCCAGTCCCTCCAGTTTCGCGCGGTCCGGGTCGTGTGCCATTGGCGTCCTCCTGCCAGGGCTGCGTCCGGTAAACTTGCGCGGACCCTAGGAATCCCACCCGGGCCTGTCAAGCGCCTGTTGGCACCAGCACCCCCTCAGCAAGCCATTGTTTTCAAACACATTTCAAAAAGCGCGCCAAACCTGCCAAGGTGTCGCAGGTGCCTACACAGCGCCATGAGGGGCCGATTGCTCTATTCAACCATTCGGTTGATGATTCACGGCAAACCTGGATCGATCCATTCAACCATTTGGTTGACAAAGCCACCAAGGCGCGCCCATCAGGGGCCATGAAGGACCCGCTCGACACCCTGTTCTCGGCCCTGGCCGATGCCACCCGGCGCGCCATGGTGCGCGATCTGTTGGAGGGCGACAAGACCGTGGGCGCGCTCGCAGCCCCCCATGACATGAGCCTCGCGGCCGCGGCCAAACACATCACCATCCTGGCCCAGGCGGGCCTTGTCACCCAGACCCGCACGGGGCGCACCAAATGGTGCCGCCTGGAAACCGACGCTTTGAAACCCGCTTTGCTGTGGATCGAAGGGTTCGGCAGTCTGCTTGAAGATGAATTCAACGCGCTTGAAACCACGCTGGAGGCCCTGGCGGAGCTCAACACGCCGCCGTGAGCCGCCCCCTGGGTCAAGGATGGCGCGCAGCGCCACCCCGCAGGGGCCTGTCCTTGAGGCAGGGGCGACTCTCCCCGAGCCTTGCCTGCGCGCGTTCAGGGCAGACCTGCGCCTGAACCGCCTCTCAGCACGATCCCTCGCCCAAGCCAATCATTGTCATCTCAGCGGGGCGCGACCCGGGGCGCCGTGACAGCCCCGCCAGGGGCCCACGGCGCCCCGCCTGTCGGGCACCAGATCAGGCCACCATCTCCTCGGCCCGTTTCAGGTCGACGGAGACGAGCTGGCTCACCCCTGGCTCTGCCATCGTCACCCCGAACAGCCGGTCCATCCGGCTCATCGTCACCGCATGGTGGGTGATGATCAAAAACCGCGTGTCCGTGCGGCGGGTCATCTCGTCCAACAAGTCGCAAAAGCGGGTCACATTGGCGTCGTCCAAAGGTGCGTCCACCTCGTCGAGCACGCAGATGGGCGACGGGTTGGCCAAGAACACGCCAAAAATCAGCGACAGGGCCGTCAGCGTCTGCTCTCCCCCCGACAACAGGGACAGGGTCGACAGTTTCTTGCCCGGCGGCTGGCACATGATCTCAAGGCCCGCCTCCAAGGGGTCATCGCTCTCGACCATCACCAAGTTTGCCTCGCCACCCCCAAACAGGTGCTTGAACAGCATCGAGAAGGTGCGGTTCACCTCGTCGAACGCCGCCAACAGCCGGGTCCGCCCCTCGCGGTTGAGCATGCCGATCCCATGGCGCAGCTTGCCGATGGCCGCATCCAAATCCGCCTTCTCGTTGGTCAAGGTCTCGTGCTCTTGCGCGATCTCGGCGGCGTCTTCCTCGGCCCGCAAATTGACCGCCCCCAACGCATCGCGCTGGCGGGTGACCCGCGCCAGATCCGCCTCGATCCGTTCGGGCGAGGGCAAGTCCGCACCGTCCAGGGACAGGCTTTGCGCCAGGCTTTCAGGCGTCGCGTCGGCCTCCTCGGCGATGCGCAGGCGGGCCTGGTCGACCTGGGCGGTCGCGGCCTCGGCCACGGCTTCGGCCCGGGCGCGGGCCTCGCGCGCGCTGCCCGCATCCCGCTCCGCCTGGCGCGCGGCCTCGTCCGCCTGACGTTGCGCACGCTCCGCGGCGGCCAGCGCGTCCAGCGCCTCTGCCCTGCGCGCCTCAGCCTTGCTCAGACCCGCCGACAGATCCGCGCGCTTGACCTCCAGGGTCGCAGGCGCATCCCGAGCCTCTTTGAGGGTCTCGCGCGTGCTTTCCTCGCGGCTTTCCAGATCAGCAATTCGCTGATCGGCATTGCCGGCGCGCTTGCTCCATGTGGCAAGCTCGGATGCAATCGCGGACATCCGCTCCAACCGCTGCGCGCCATCGCGGCGCACCGCGTCCGCCGCCGCGCGCGCCTCGACCATGGCAGCGCGGGTGTTGCCCGCGCGCTCTTTATGGGCCTCCAACTGACGGCGCAACGCGTCCATGGCAGACGCATCCACGCGCCCCGCCTCAGCCTCGGCCAACAGGGCTTGCGTGGCTTGAGCATCCTCTTCGCGCTGCCCCAGCGACAGGGTCAGCGTCTCCAACCGGCCCTCATGCGTGGTCACATCCGCCTCGGCCGCGGACAGCGCACGCATGGCAGCCGTCGCCGCCCCATCGGTTTGCGAACGCGCCGCCCGCGCCGCCCGATCCTCTGCCTGGGCCGCCTCAAAGCTCAGGCGCGCGGCCTCATGGGCATCCCGGGCCGCGCGGGCCACCTCCTCTGCCCCAGCACAGGCCACGCGCAACTGTTCGAGACGGTTCAATTGCTGCAACCGCAACGCCGCCGCCGAGGACGCATCGCCCGCGGCCATCCGGAACCCATCCCAGCGCCACAAATCGCCGTCACGGCTGACCAGGCGCTGTCCTGGGGCAAGGGCGGCCTGTGCCGCCTCGGCCTGATCCGGTGCCACCACACCAATGGCCTTCAACCGACGCGCAAGCGCAGGAGGCGCGCTGACATGGTCGCTCAAGGGCTCCACTCCCGTGGGCAGATCCGCCGCCAACGCACCCTCTATCTCGGCCCAGCCCGTGGCCTCACCCGCCTCGATCAACGGCATTTTAAGATCATCGGCGAGCGCTGCCCCCAACGCCGCCTCGAAACCGGGCGAGACGCGCAGAAGATCCAGAACCGCCGTCGCCTCGGCCCGGTCCCGTTCCAACAAGCGCTGCAACCCTGCGATTTCCGCCTCCAGGGCCTTCAGCGCACCTTCACCCTCGGCCCGAGCCGCCCGTGTCTCCGCCTCGTCAGCCTGGGCCGTGGCCCGCGCCGCTTCGGCCTGCAACAACGTCTCCTCGGCCTGCTTTGCAGCCGCCAAGGCGCTGGTTTGCGCGGCCAACGCAGCGGCCCGCCGCCCTTGTGCGTCGCCCAGCCGGGTTTGCGTTGCCTCAACGGCCGTGCGAGCAGCGGCAACCTCGCCCGCGATCTTGGTGGCTTGGGCTTTCGTATCCTCCAAGCGCCGCTCAGCCGCCTGATACCGGGCCGACAGGCGCGCTGCATCCTCGGTCGCGGTTTCCTGAGCAGCCTCGGCCTCGGCCAGTTTCGCCGCCGCCATTCGGGCCGCCGCATCCGCTTGCGCCTCGCGCTCACCCTGGCCTTCGCTGGCCGTTGCAAGCTCTGCGCGCTCGTCCTCCAGGCGGTTGAGCGTGGCACCCGCATCCCGCTTAAGGGCCAGCTCGCGCTCTTGATCCCTCTGAATCTGGCTCAGCCGGTTCTCCAAGGTCTCGATCCGATCGGCCACACGCGCCTCTTCGGCGTCAAGCGCGTCGCGCTCGACCATCAGGCGTTGCACAACAGCGGCTGCAATCGCGTCTTCTTCGCGCAAGGGCGGCAGCGCCTCGTCCGCGTCACGCCGGGCGCGGGCCTTTGCGTTTGCGTCCACTTCTTGCTGACCTGCGACCTTAAGGGCCTCGGACAGGTCCTGCTCTGCCGCGGCCCGCGTTGTGTCCGCCGCGCGCCAGCCCACAAACAATTGCACCTGTGCGCAGCGCCGTATCTCCTCGCTCAATTCGCGATACCTGGCCGCCTGCTTGGCCTGGCGTTCCAAACTGCGCAATTGCTGGGCCAACTGCTCCAACGTGTCATCGACCCGGGCCAAATTGCCCTCGGCGGCTTTAAGCTTCAGCTCCGCCTCGTGGCGCCTCTGATAGAGGCCCGAGATACCGGCCGCCTCCTCCAACACCCGCCGCCGGGCCTTTGGCTTTGCGTTGATCAACTCGGCAATCTGACCCTGACGCACCAGCGCTTGGGAATGGGCCCCAGTGGCGGCATCCGCGAACAGCATCTGAATATCGCGCGCTCGCACATCCTTGCCATTGGTGCGGTAAGCGCCACCCAGATCGCGGGTGATCCGCCGCACCACTTCGACCATGTCTTGGTCATTGAAGGCAGGCGGGGCAAGCCTGTCGGTATTGTCCAAAATCAGCGACACTTCGGCAAAGTTGCGCGCAGGCCGAGTGGCGGCGCCTGCGAAAATCACATCCTCCATACCCCCGCCGCGCATCGCCGTGGGCCGGTTCTCGCCCATCACCCAGCGCAACGCCTCCAGCAGGTTCGACTTGCCACAGCCGTTTGGGCCGACCACGCCGGTCAGCCCGTTGGCAATGATCAACTCGGTCGGATCGACGAAGCTTTTGAACCCGGCAAGGCGGAGCTTTGTGAACTGCATGGCCGTCTGGCGTCCCAAAGGTTGCTGTGTTTTGCCTCGCAGTGTCCGGCCCTGCCCTGTCAGAGTCAAGCCTGCACCGCACATATAGCGGTTTGGCCAAAGTTATCCCCAAGATATTCGCTTGATCTTGGGGGCAAATGGCCCCATTTGCTGCGTAACTTCCAAACACGGATTGATATCATGACCACGCTTATTGCCTTGTCCGGCGCGCTGCGCGCCGGTTCCACCAACACGCTTTTGGCGCGCGAGGCCGCGCGAGTCTTTGGCGCGGATCAGTTCGCTTTGGGCGATTTGAATCTGCCGCTCTATGATGGGGATCTGGAGGCCGCATCGGGCCTGCCCGAGGGGGTGACGCGCTTGGCAAGCCAGATCCAAGCCGCGGATGCGGTCATCATCTCGACCCCTGAATACAATGGTGGCATTCCCGGTGTGTTGAAAAACGCGCTCGACTGGATCAGCCGCGAGGAGTTCAAGCCGTTTGCGGGCAAACCCGTGGCCATCATGTCCGCCGCCGCCGGACGGGCCGGTGGGGCACGGGCGCAATATGCCCTGCGCCTGGCGCTGGTTGCCTTTGGCCCGCGCATCGTGAACGGGCCCGAAGTTGCGGTGGCCAGTTCCGGCAAAGCCTTCGATTCGGACGGCATTTTGCAAGATGAGTTTGCGGCAAAACTGCTCGGCCAATTGATGGACAGCCTGAAGGCAGAAGTTGCGCGCACCGCCTAAGCAGCGGCGCGCGTGCGCAAGCCGCCCCGGATCACCGGCGCGAAAGTCCCAGGCACAGGGCGGCTAGGCTGGGCCTGAACCAGAAGGGCCTCGCCTTTGGGCGGGTGTCATGCCAGATGCCATGCGGGTGTGAAGCTTTCGGGCAGATCCACCGGGCGGCCCATGACCAGATCGGCCAGGACCTCCCCGACCTCAGGCGCAAGGCCAAACCCGATTTTGAACGCGCCATTGGCCACGAACACCCGCTCGAAACCGGGGACAAGTCCCAACAGCGGATCACGCCGCTTTGCCTTGGGGCGCAAGCCGGCCCAGCGTGCCAGAACCAGCGCATCATCAAGCTCGGGGAAGAGGGCTCGGGCGCGCCCCAACAAATCGTTCAAGAGCGCGTCAGTCTCGGCCCAGGTCTCAAAGCGAACTTCGCTGGTCGAGCCGATGGCCACCTGCCCACCCCCATGGGCAATCACATAAAGACCGTCGCTAAAGACCAGGGGTCTGCCGTCAAAGCCAGGCGCGTGCAGCAAGGCAGCTTGGCCTTTCACCGGCGCGCCTGCGGTTCGGCCCAAGGTGGCGCTCAGCCAATCCAGTCCGGCCACGCCATGGGCCAGCACCACGGCGCCCGCGACCGCGCGCCCCCATGGCCCCGCCACTGCGCCCTCGGCAATGTCAGTCACAGGCGCGCCCTCGTGGATCACAGCGCCCCCCCGGCGCAATGCTTGGGCCATGGCCGCGACGGCCATATGGGGCATCAGCCGGGCGCTCAGCGTCTCATGAACGACACCCGGGAACGGGCCGCTTAGCCAAGGCGGCATGTCGCCTCCTTCCAACACCTGCCAGCTGGCGCGCCCCTCCCAATGGGTTTTGGCAAAGCTGGCGCGGGCATGGGCAATCTCCACGCCATGTGTGTCCATAAGGGGCATCAGACGCCCGGTGCGGCCATAGCCTGTGGGCAATTCCGCGCGCGCCTCGATCCCTTGCCAATAGTCCTGCGCCCGGATCAGGGCGCGAAACTGAAACGCCTTTTTGGCGTTCCACTGGTCGGGCACATGGGGGCTGAGCGCGCCGACAATGCCGCCAGAGGCGCCGGCGCCGATCTTTGCCGCCTCAAACAGATGCACCTGTAGACCCCGCGCCTGACAGGCCAGGGCCGTGGCCAAGCCAAACACACCGCCGCCCACCACGATCACATCTGGCGATTGGGGGGCTGATTTGGGTGTTGCCATTGGACCGGACCTCTCACATCCTTGACACCGCTTCTGAACGGAACCCACCCCAATGCCAAGCCTCACCTGGCGCGCAGGCGATG
>JBCBNR010000054.1:0-11713 GCA_039821665.1 Pseudomonadota bacterium | reverse complement strand
CGTAATCGCACCGCGTCGAACGTGCGCTCGATCTTCTCGAAATCCGGCGGCAACTTGGCCGAAACCGGCGCTGTGTCGTTCATGTTCGATCGCAAGGGCCTGATCGCCTATCCCGCGTCCGTCGGCGATGCGGACACGGTTCTGGAAGCGGCAATCGAGGCTGGCGCCGAGGATGTGGAAAGCTCGGAAGACGGGCACGAGATTTACACCGAAGGCACAGATCTGAACGACGTCTCCACCGCGTTGGAAGAGATTTTGGGCGAGGCGGAGACCACCAAGCTGATCTGGAAACCCCAGACCGTAACCGATCTGGATCTGGACGGCGCGCAAAAACTGATGCGGCTGATCGAGACCTTGGAAGATGACGATGACGTGCAGAACGTCACGGCGAATTTTGACATCTCAGACGAGGTCATGGCCCAGCTTTAGAGCTGATCTGCCCGCTGCGTCCAACCGAAGGCTGTGACGCATCAGGCTGATCTGTTTGTTAGGATGGCCGCGGGGCGCTCGGGCAGGGCATTGACCGTTCTTGGCGCGCAATGCGCTTTCAGCCATTCAATGCTCCGCCTGTGGGTGTCCCGCAAGCCTTTTGCAGGGATCATCGGTTTTGTGCGCGGCGGTCCACACCCTGCTAGCTTGGCGGTAAGTCTCCCGTGTCATAACTTCGCGAACCCCGTCGCAAAAAGCCCGGCCCCTGGCGCGCTTGCTCGCGGCTGAGCCAGCGACATTGAACCCGCGCTGTAATGCATGTCACCGGGCGGGGCGCACAGCGCTTGCTATTGACCCGGTCGCAATTGGATTTGTCCGGCTTCAAACAGGGTGGAGCAGTCGGTTGCGTCGCGCATCAGGTCATTGTCCAACAGCGCCGTATCCGTCATGCCCTTGCCCTCAAAACGCGGGTCGTCGCACTCGCCGTCACGGGCCCATTGAGAGCTGTCATCCCCAAACTCCAGCACCGGCACCAGCGAGGCTTGGGTTTTGTCCTTGCCCGGCCCAAGCGTGGCTGAGGCCCCGAGTTTCAATGTCACGGTCTTGGCCATAAACGCCGCTTCGCAATCGGTTGCGTCCCGGCCGATATCCTCGTCCAACAGCGGTGTAGATGTCATGCCCTGGCCTTCAAACCGGGGATCGTCGCATTCCCCGTCATTGGCCCATTGGGACGCGTCCACCCCAAATTCCAATAGGGACCGGCTGGCATTCTCAGGCTCGGAGGATGCGAATTCCGGGCGCAAAAACACGGTACCGTTCTGAAAGGCGCTGAGGCAGTCGGTGGCGTCCATCGCCCGATCCGCATCCTGCAACGGGGTCGAGGTCATACCTTCGCCGCGAAACCTTGGGTCATCGCATTCCCCGTCATGGGCCCATTGCGACGCATCTTGTCCGAAATCAATGCCTTGGAAGGACACGCCGACAGGGGGCGTCTCGCCGCGCAGGCGAATGCGTCCAGCCTCGAAAGCGGTTTGGCAATCGGTGGCATCCGCGCCCATATCGGTGTCGAGCAGGGGCGTCGAGGTCATCCCCTCCCCCTCAAACCTTGGGTCATCACATTCCCCATCCCGGGCCCATTGGGACGAATCGGTGCCGAAATCGAAGTTGCTGGCGGGCAGCCCTGCCTTTGGCGTCTCGCCCCCGCCGCGCGCCCAGATCCGGCCTTCGGTCCAAGCGGTTTGGCAATCGGTGGCATCCGCGCGGATATCATCGGCCAAAAGCGGCGAGGCGGTCATTCCAGGCCCATCGAAACGGGGGTCGTCGCATTCGCCATCATTGGCCCATTGCCCCGTATCACGACCGAACTCGATCTCGCCTTCGAGAGAAAACTCCAACTTACCGGCCTCATAAAACGTACGGCAATCGGTAGCGTCGTGCATCATATCCTCGGCCACCAGGGGGCCGCCCGTCATGCCCTTGCCCTCAAAACGCATGTCATCGCAGGCGTTGTTGCGCGCATATTCACTGGCATCATCCCCAAAATCGATGGCGACGCTCTGACCGCCGAAAAGCGTCAGGGCTGGGATCAGCATAGCTATGACCGTACGCATTGTACCTCCTGCACGAACACCCGGGGTTAACCTACCGAAACGATCCCCTGTCCGACAACCGCCCGCAGCGCGAGAAGCGTCAGGGAATCAAAAAAACGTCCGTTGGGCCGGGTTTTGCGCCCAGCGAGGTTAACGCTCCGTGCACTTGGCCCCGATGATGGGTCTGATGATTGAAGAAATGCACAACCAGAAAGGACAGCGGCTTGGTCACCTCTCGCCCTGCGGCCCCGGACATCCAGGTCAGAGAGCCGCCGAGCCGCTCTTTCGTGATCTGTACTGCCCAGGATTGGATCAGCGCATCACAGCCCAAACGCTCGATCACGTAATGGGTCCAATCGGGCGTCTCGGCCACGCTGTCGGCGATGGAGCTTTGGCGCGGTGCGGGCGTGCCCGCAAACCGTGCCATCCAAGTGCGATCGCCCCACAGCAGATGGTTGAGCGTCGCATGGACCGAGCCGAAGAAGAGGCCACGATCTTCGAGCAGCGCCGCTGCTGGGACGCTCTCGCAGGCTTCGATCATCTGCGTGTTCTGCCAAGCGCCGTAGCGCGCCATCAGCTGCACATACTCAGGTGTGATCATCACATACCCTCTCTTGGGCGGTTTTGGCCCCCGGGGCTGAGCTTGGCGGGGGCGCGCGCGGCCGTTGGTGGTCAGTTGAGGCGGTAGGGCAGTGTGTCGCGCGTATCCGCATCAATGGCAATGGGCCGCTCTAACGGGGGCAGGGCGCGTTGGTGGCAGTTTGTGCGCTCGCAGATCCGACAAGAGATGCCGATGGGTTGGTAGGCATGGGCCGCTGTCAGATCCATGCCATCCGCATACACAACCGCATCCGCATGGGCAATTTCACAGCCCAGCCCAATGGCATAGCGTTGGACCGGGGCCGCGAACGCCCCGCCGGGCTTGGAGACATCGCGGGCCAGACACAGATAACGCGCGCCATCCGGCGTCTCGGCCAGTTGGCGCAAGAAGCGCCCCGGCGTCTCGAACGCCTGGTGCACGTTCCACAAGGGGCAGGCCCCCCCAAAGCGCGCGAACTGCAACCGCGTGGCCGAGTGGCGCTTTGTGATCGTGCCTGCCTGATCCACGCGCACAAAGAAAAACGGAACGCCCCGCGCACCGGATCGCTGCAGGGTGGAGAGGCGATGGGCCACTTGCTCGATCGACGCACCGAAGCGCATCGACAAGCGCTCCAGATCATGGCGGGTCGTCTGCGCGGCATCCTGGAACGCGCCATAGGGCATCAGACAGGCGCCGGCAAAATAGTTCGCAAGGCCCAGCTTGCAGATGTCGCGCGCCTGGGGGGTGCGAAACCGGGCGAGGTCGAGCGTGGCTTCCAACAGATCATCAAAGGCAATCAACGCGACCTGGTGGGCCAGTTGAAAGACCCGCGTGGCCGGTGCGGCGCGCGCCGAAAGGATCAGGCGGGCATTGGCCCGGTCGAACGTGCGCAAGGGGGCCTCCTCGCGCACCTCCACCGTGATGCCGTGGGCCTGCGCCAACCAATCGCTCAGCGCCTGATCGGTGCTGCCGCGCAGACGTGCAGCGAAGCCTTCGGCGGCCCGGTCCACAGCGTCGATATAGTTGTCACAATAATGGAAGAAATCGCGTACCTCTTCCCAGGGCAGGGGGGCCAATGCCACGCCATCCGCACCGAGCGCTTCGTTGAGCGAGGCCAATTGCTCGGCCCCTTGGCGGTGCGCGCGGTGCAGTGCCAGAAACGCGTGGGCGAAAGCAGGCGCGTTGGAGGCCACCAACTGAATGTCGGCCAGCGGCGCGGGGGCGGGGCCAAACACCGGGTCGGCAAAAGCCTCGCGCATATCCGCCACAAGGCGGGCATTCTCGCCGGTGGACAATTCGGTCACGTCATACCCAAAGCCCTGGGCCAGCCCCAACACCACCGCGGCCGAGAGCGGGCGGTGATTGTTCTCCATCTGGTTGAGGTAGGAGACGGACACACCCAAGCGGGCGGCGAAGTCTTTCTGGGTCAGGGCCTGGCCCTGACGGATCTCGCGCAGCTTTGCGCCGGCATAAAGCTTGGGTGCGGCCATGGGCGGGTAATATCGCAGTTTTGCAATTTGCAAAAGAGCTTTGCAAAACATTTTGCAAAGTTGCAGGATTTTGCTTTTCGCGCGCCCAGCCGCGCCCTACGTTCGCACCTGCAAAAAGACCACCCCGGCGGAGGACAGGATGAACGATATTCTCGCGGAATTGGAGGCGCGGCGCGCCCAAGCCCGGGCCGGGGGTGGCGCGCGGCGGATCGCGGCCCAACATGCCAAGGGCAAGCTGACGGCCCGCGAGCGTTTGGATGTGCTTCTCGATGCGGGGTCTTTCGAAGAATACGATATGTTCGTCGCCCACCGCTCCACCGATTTTGGGATGGACGCACAGAAATACCCGGGCGACGGCGTGGTGACCGGGTGGGGCACGATCAATGGCCGCATGGTGTATGTGTTCAGCCAGGATTTCACGGTGCTGGGCGGCTCGCTGTCGGACACCCATGCCCAGAAGATCTGCAAGGTCATGGATATGGCCATGAAGAACGGGGCGCCGCTGATCGGGCTCAACGACTCTGGCGGAGCCCGGATCCAAGAGGGCGTGGCAAGCCTTGCGGGCTATGCGGACGTGTTCCAGCGCAACATCATGGCCTCTGGCGTGATCCCGCAAATCTCTGTGATCATGGGGCCCTGCGCGGGCGGCGCCGTCTACTCGCCCGCCATGACCGACTTCATCTTCATGGTGCGTGACAGCTCTTACATGTTTGTCACCGGGCCTGACGTGGTCAAAACCGTCACCAACGAGATCGTCACAGCCGAGGAACTGGGCGGGGCCAAGACCCACACGGCCAAATCCTCCGTCGCGGATGGGGCGTTTGAGAACGACATCGAAGCGCTAACCGAGGTGCGTCGCCTGGTGGATTTCCTGCCGCTGAGCAACCGCGAAAAGCCGCCCGTGCGCCCGTTCTTCGACGATCCTGCGCGCGTCGAGTCCTCGCTGGATACGTTGATCCCAGACAATCCCAACCAGCCCTATGACATGGTCGAGCTGATCACCAAAGTGGCGGATGAGGGGGATTTCTATGAGATCCAGAAGGACTTTGCCAAAAACATCCTGACCGGCTTTGTCCGGCTGGAGGGCTCCACCGTGGGCGTGGTCGCCAACCAGCCCATGGTTTTGGCCGGGTGCCTGGACATCGACAGCAGCCGCAAGGCGGCGCGGTTCGTGCGCTTTTGCGATGCGTTCGAGATCCCCATTCTGACCCTGGTTGATGTGCCCGGCTTTTTGCCCGGCACTGCACAGGAATATGGCGGGGTGATCAAGCACGGGGCCAAGCTGCTGTTTGCCTATGGCGAGGCGACGGTGCCCAAGGTGACCGTGATCACGCGCAAGGCCTATGGGGGCGCTTATGACGTCATGGCCTCCAAACACCTGCGCGGGGATGTGAACTATGCCTGGCCCACGGCAGAGATCGCTGTGATGGGCGCAAAAGGCGCGGTGGAGATCCTATACCGCTCGGAATTGGACAACCCCGACAAGATCGCGGAGCGCACGAAAGACTATGAGGATCGCTTTGCCAATCCGTTCGTGGCCGCGGAGAAGGGCTTCGTGGACGAGGTCATCATGCCCCAATCGACACGGCGGCGAGTGACCAGGGCCTTTGCGACACTGCGGGGCAAGCAGTTGCAGAACCCGTGGAAAAAGCATGACAACATCCCCCTGTGACCCAGCGTTTGCCACGGTGGCACCTCAGCCACAGCGGCGGGACCTGGCGCTATGGCGCGCGCGGGGCACCCTGGCGCTGGGATCTATGTGCGCAGACCTATCTGCCCTTGCCCCCCCTGGGACGGGGACCAGCGGGATGGCTGTGTCAACAAATTCGCCAGGATGTTTGGCGGGCGCTTCAGGGCGTGCGGGGCTTCTCACCCATGGTCGAGCTGTGTGCCGACCAGACGGGCCTGCGGGTCATGGCGGGCGGTGTGTTGCGCAGCGGTGGTGCCGTGACGCAACGCACGCAAACCCAGCTCGACACTGTGCTGAACGCGCCCGGGCGCAAGGCCCGTTGGACCGCGCAGACGCGCAGGTCCTTGCCGGACGGCCACAAAAGCCCCGCGCCATGATTGCATCCCCCCCGAAAGCCGTTAACCTTTGCATTGGCTTGGTCGGATTCCCCCAAGCCCAGCCGTGCCACGTGACTTTTGAAAGGATATCTTCATGGCCTTCGCACTCAAATCGGCCGTTTTGGCCCTCTTTGCACTCAGCCTTGCGGCCTGTGCCCAGCCCGAGCCCGAGCCGATCCCCGAGCCTGCAATGGAGATCGAGGCCGAGCCTATGTTCGAGGGCAAAGGCTAAGACACCGCTTGCGCGCAGGCAGGTTTGCCGCGCGCACCCTTTGGTTGGGGGGGCGGTGTGATCAAGCACAAAGGCTTCCCCGGCCGCCTTCCCGGCACAGATTTGCAATTCACCATCCGGCGGCCGGCCAAATCCGGGCCCACGCCGCTTAAAGCGCGGGCGCGCTATGCGGATCGGCGCCCTCAGGATCGTGCGGCGGATCAAGCGTTTCTTAGCGCGCTTTGGACGCATTTCGGGGCCGCCCCCTTTGCCCGGGGCAACCTGGATGCGGGGCGCCTTAGCTGGTTGTTCGAGCGCGAGGTGATCGCCGCCGAAGACCCGTTCGATCCCGCCAGTTACGACGCGTTGTTGTGCATCGACGTGGCCGTGGCCTCTGCAAGCTTCCCCCAGGCCATCCAGGGCGAGGGTGGCGAATGTTAGCTTGTGACATGTCATGT
Source organism: Pseudomonadota bacterium (assembly GCA_039821665.1). Classification (GTDB taxonomy): domain Bacteria; phylum Pseudomonadota; class Alphaproteobacteria; order Rhodobacterales; family Rhodobacteraceae; genus CANLSM01. Next base: position 4,889 of record JBCBNR010000054.1, on the reverse strand, counting down.
GATGGACCCAATCTGGCGTTCGCGCGTTTCCTTGCTTACGTGACACTAAGAGAGGGCACGCCCCTCTCGCCAGAGCAGGAGAGCAAGACATGCACAAAGCAGTTATCATCGCCGCCGCCCTTTTCGGTCTGTCCGCATGCGGGGACACAGTGGCCGAACGGGCAGGCTCGGGCGCGCTTATCGGCGCGGGGGCTTCGGTCGTTGCCAATGGCGACCCAGTTACCGGTGCTGTCATCGGCGGCGTTGTCGGGGCGGTCACCAACCAAAGCATCATTGATCTGGGCGACACGCCGCTCTGATCCTCCCACCCGTGCCCAGGCACGGCTGACATCCATATCGGCAGGCCGAAGGCTGCGCATCCCTGGTGCGCGGCCCTTTTGGCGTGCCTGTCCGCACTCTGACCAAGGAACAGGGCCATGTTCAAAAAGATCCTGATCGCGAACCGGGGCGAAATCGCCTGCCGTGTCATCAAAACTGCCCGTCGCATGGGCATCGCCACGGTGGCGGTCTATTCGGATGCGGATCGCAGTGCGCTGCATGTCAAAATGGCCGATGAGGCGGTGCATATCGGCCCGCCGCCAGCTGCCCAAAGCTATATCATGATCGACAAGATCCTAGAGGCGTGCAAAGCCACCGGTGCCGAGGCGGTTCACCCGGGCTATGGGTTTTTGTCCGAGCGCGCGGAATTTGCCCAAGCTTTGGCGGATGCGGGCATCGCATTTATCGGCCCGCCGCCCGGCGCCATCGAGGCGATGGGCGACAAAATCACCTCCAAGAAACTGGCGGCAGAGGCTGGCGTCTCCACCGTGCCGGGCTTTATGGGGCTGATCGGGGATGCGGATGAGGCGGTGAAAATCGCGGGCGAGATCGGCTATCCGGTGATGATCAAGGCCAGCGCAGGCGGCGGCGGCAAGGGCATGCGCATCGCGTGGGACGAGGCTGAGACGCGCGAGGGGTTCCAGTCGTCCAAGAACGAGGCCAAGGCCAGCTTTGGCGACGACCGCATCTTTATCGAAAAGTTCGTAACGCAACCCCGTCATATCGAGATCCAGGTGCTGGGCGACACCTATGGAACATGTTTGTACCTGGGCGAGCGGGAATGCTCGATCCAGCGGCGCAACCAAAAGGTCATCGAAGAAGCGCCATCGCCGTTTTTGGATGAGGCGACCCGCAGAGCGATGGGCGAGCAGGCGGTGGCCCTGTCAAAGGCGGTGGATTACTGCTCTGCCGGGACGGTGGAGTTCATCGTGGATGGGGACCGGAACTTCTACTTTTTGGAGATGAACACCCGGCTGCAGGTAGAGCATCCGGTGACCGAGTTGATCACCGGCATCGATCTGGTGGAACAGATGATCCGCGTGGCCGCAGGGGAGCGGTTGAGCCTGAGCCAGGAGGATATCACACTCAATGGCTGGGCGATAGAAAGCCGGCTTTATGCCGAAGATCCATACCGGAATTTCCTGCCTTCCATCGGGCGCTTGACCCGGTATCGCCCCCCTGCGCAAAGCACATCGGACACCGCCGTGGTGCGCAACGACACGGGCGTGTTCGAGGGTGGCGAGATCTCGATGTTCTACGATCCCATGATTGCCAAGCTGTGCACCTGGGCGCCCACCCGGGGCGAGGCCATCGAGGGGATGCGCGATGCGCTGGATGCGTTCGAGGTGGAGGGCATCGGCCACAACATCCCGTTTCTGTCCGCGGTGATGAGCCACGAGCGTTTCGTCTTGGGCAACATCACCACCGCGTTTATCGCCGAAGAGTATCCCGATGGCTTCCAAGGGGTGGACCTGCCGCACGAGACCTTGCGTCGCCTGGCGGTGGGGGCGGCTGCCCTCAAACGCAAGGTAGAGGACAGAGCCGCGCAGATTTCAGGGGCCATGCGCAACCATACCCGCCAAGTCCAGCCCGATTGGGTGGTTCTGATGGGGGGGCATCGCTTTGAGGTGACGATCACCTCTCACAACGGTGCGGATATCGTCGAACATGACGGTGACAGCTTTGAAGTGATCACCGATTGGCAACCCGGCGCCACCCTGGCGCGCGCCATGATCAACGGCCAGCCGATGATCGCCAAAACCGACCTGGCAACCGGTGGCGCGCGCCTGCGCTATCGCGGTGCGGACCTCAAGGTGCAGGTGCTCAGCCCCCGGGTGGCCGAGCTGGCCGCCCTTATGCCCGAAAAATTGCCCCCCGATACGTCTAAGCTGCTGCTTTGCCCGATGCCGGGTTTGGTGGTGTCCATCGCGGTTCAAGAGGGGGATGAGGTTCAAGAGGGCCAAGCCCTGTGCACCGTCGAGGCGATGAAGATGGAAAACGTCCTGCGCGCCGAAAAACGTGGCGTTGTGGCCAAGATCAACGCACAGCCAGGCGACAGCCTCGCGGTGGACGAGGTGATTATGGAGTTTGGCGAAGGGTGATGGATGACCGCCTGCTCTTCACGCTGTTTGGGGCCTGTGCGGTTGGGATCGTTGCCTATATTCGCGAGATTGTGGCGCGGCGAACCGACCGGGCGGAGCGGGTCCGGGATGTTCAAATCGCCCTTTGCGCCGAGATCAGGGCCTATCTTGCTGTTCTCAAACGTGACGACCTGGACAGTTTCGAGCGGAAGATGACGAAAAAGATGAAAGACAATTTTGTTCCCTTTGTATCGACGGAGGACAATAACAGTCTTTTCAAGGTGATCGCGCCGAATGTTCACGTCTTGCCCGAAAGCTCGATTGATCCAGGGGTTGTGGATAGCAGCCAAGCGGCGGCATTGGCGAAAGACCAGCGCTCGGACGCGTCCGAGGACGTGCAGTCCACGCGGCGCACCGACATCTATCGCAGTTTTCTGTCGCTGCCACGCGCGGTGATTACCTTGGGCACGAATGCGCATCATGTGATGCAGCCGCACCTACGGGGCGGAGACTTGGCTGTGGTGACGTTTCAAAAAGACGATGATCGCACAGAACGCGCATTCAAAAGGTGGATCTGTTCGACTGGATCAATAGCCGGGCTTTGGGCCCGTCCTGCTTGTGATGGGGCGAGGTTTGTAGGTTGATGCTGACATTTCCCGCTCTGTCATGTGTGGTGCTGCGACCGACTTACCCCCCGTTGGACAGGGGTTTGGTCGCTGTCGCGTACGCTCACTCCAACCCCATTTCCTGGCGGCGCATGGGCATGCGGTCAATGACGCGGCTGATTTCGCGCACGGGCACGGGGCGTGGCTTGCGGTACTTGACCTCGCCATCCTTGCCCACCAGCACGAACATAAAGTCGCGCGGGCGAAACGTGTCGCGCAGAACGCTGTCGGGATCGGTGTCGATGATCACGACCACATCCCGTTCGTCCAGCTCTGCCTGGCGTTGGGCCAGCATCTCGACCTGTTGCTGGATGCGCGGGTCCCGGTCGCTTTCGGCAAAGACTATAATCGGGCGCGCGACCCATTTCAGGCTCTCCAAATCCGGAGGGGTCAGGTCTGATGCCTGTCCAAGCCCGGCAGAGCCAAGGGCAAGCGAGAAAAGTAACGTGCGCAGCATGGCGACCTCCATGCCCTCAACATATGCAGCTCCCGCCCCTTTGCCAGGGCAAACTTACGGAGTTTTTGCTTTCCCATGGGCGCGCGCGGCGCACCCTCAACCCAACGAACGGAGACGGCAAGATGGATAAGGATCTGAAGGCCGCCTGGGCTGCTTTGGCCGAAAAAGAGTTGCGCGGCACCTCGCCGGACGCCCTGACCTGGCACACGCCCGAGGGCATCGCGGTCAAGCCGCTGTATGATGCCAGCGATCTAGAGGGGTTGGCGCATTTAGGAACCGCGCCGGGGCTTGCGCCCTTTACGCGCGGCCCGCGGGCCACGATGTACGCGGGCAGGCCCTGGACGATCCGGCAATATGCGGGGTTTTCAACCGCAGAGGCGTCGAACGCCTTTTACCGCAAAGCGTTGGCGGCGGGCCAGAAGGGCCTGTCAGTGGCCTTTGATCTGGCCACCCACCGGGGCTATGACAGCGATCACCCAAGGGTGGAGGGGGATGTCGGCAAGGCGGGCGTTGCCATCGACAGCGTGGAGGACATGAAAATCCTCTTTGATGGGATCCCGCTCAAAGACATGTCTGTGTCGATGACCATGAATGGCGCCGTGATCCCGGTGCTGGCCAGCTTCATCGTGGCAGGCGAGGAGCAGGGCGCCACCCGCGCCGAGCTGTCGGGCACCATTCAGAACGACATCCTCAAAGAGTTCATGGTGCGCAACACCTATATCTATCCGCCCGAGCCGTCGATGCGGATCGTCTCGGACATCATCGAGTACACGGCGCAAGAAATGCCGCGCTTCAACTCGATCTCCATCTCAGGCTATCACATGCAAGAGGCGGGCGCGAACCTGGTGCAAGAGCTGGCCTTTACCCTGGCCGATGGCCGCGAATATGTGCGCGCGGCGATTGCGCGCGGCATGGATGTGGATGCGTTTGCCGGGCGGCTGTCCTTCTTCTTCGCCATCGGCATGAACTTTTTCATGGAGGCCGCGAAACTGCGCGCCGCCCGTCTGCTGTGGTCGCGGATCATGGCAGAGTTTGACCCCAAGAAGCCCCAGTCCAGCATGCTGCGCACCCATTGCCAGACCTCTGGCGTCAGCTTGCAGGAACAAGACCCCTATAACAACGTGGTGCGCACCGCCTATGAGGCGATGGCCGCAGCGCTGGGGGGCACCCAGTCACTGCACACCAATTCGTTTGACGAGGCGATTGCTCTGCCCACGGAGTTCTCCGCTCGGATTGCGCGCAACACCCAGCTGATCTTGCAGCATGAAACGGGCCTGACAGATGTGGTCGATCCGTTGGGCGGGTCACACTACGTCGAAGCCCTAACCGAGCAATTCGTCACTGAAGCCTGGGATCTGATCCAGGAGG
>JBCBNR010000053.1:0-11796 GCA_039821665.1 Pseudomonadota bacterium | reverse complement strand
CCGCTCGCGCAGGTTCCAAAAATGGATCACGTGGCCGTATTTGTTGGAAAGAAGATCCTCTGCCACGACGCCGTTCTCGAATTGCGGCGGCAGCCCCCATTCGGAGGAGACCATGTAATCACGCGGCAAGTTCCACCAGAAATCATAGTGCTTTTCCTGCGCACCCCGGTCCATCTCATAGCGGCCCAGGATCTCGAATGTCTCGCAATCCATGATGAAGATGCCCGGCGGGCCATCGGTGCCATCCTCGCCACCGCCGCCCAGGGTAGAGACATAGATACCCTCGGGCCCGCAATGGATCGTATGGGGGCGTGAATAGCCGGTTTTGGCAAACACTTCTTCGGGCTCGATGATCTTGTGGATCTTGGCCTCCAGCGGCTCTTTGACGTCGATGACATAGATGCGCGAGGACCGGATGCCCGGAATGATCAGATAGCGGCGTTCCAAGAATGCGTGGCCTGACAGGGGCGACAGCGATGAGGAGCAGGCGTTCCATCCAAAGTGGTGAAACTCGTCGCCCGTGTTGGGCATGATGACCTGGTGCACGATCTGACCATAGGTCGTGGAGCTTGGGTCCACATCCACCACCGCGAGGCCATCGGGCTGCGAACCATCGGGGCTGAGCATAAGGGTAAAGGCCAAGGTCTCGGCCGGCGCGTCCATAGCGATCTGCGGTGTGGCGTAAAATGTCGGATCCGGTCTTAAGTTCATGTGTTCCCTCCCAGGACAAGCGCGGTTTGTTTTTGTGCGCTGGTGGGAAACGTGACACAGAAATAGGGCAGTACCAAACAGGTTTCTGTGTTGGCAGCGCTTCGGCGAAGGATTTCCCGGTTATTCAACGATTTTCCGAGTGCTGTTCGCGCGCTGCAAAAAAAGGCCGGGCGCAAGGCCCGGCCAGTTCAACAGGGAGAGAGAGAAGTGGCCAGCCGTGCCTGACCCGGCCACTCACTCATGCAACTGACCTAGCCAGAAGGCGTGGCAAAGCTTTGGGCGAAACGGGGTGATTTTGCGGCACTACCCAAAAGATTAGGGCAGGCACGCCACAGATCGGGGCGCAGTAGGTGCCAGGCCTTTGGGCAAAAAAAAGGCCGAGCAGAGCTCGGCCCAAGTCCAACAGGGAGGTGAAAGCAAGGCGGCTCGCCGCCGCTTTCGAGACTGGATATAGGACTGGTGGATGGGCCGGGCAAGCATTTGAAGGCCATTAACGGTGCATACCCGCTATCGTAAAATCGCATAGCTTGGGCACGCGACTTAGCTGCTAAGCTCCCGTTGATCCCGCCGGAAGTTCGCGATCTCTTCCAGCATAAAGTCCCGAAACGCCGCCACACGCTTGGACTGGCGCAGCTCTTCGGGGTAGGCGAGGTAAACGGGAATGGGCTTGGAGCTTTCGCCGGGCAGCACCTCGACCAGATCCGCGAAATCCGCGGTCACATAGTCCGGCAGGGCACCGATGCCCAGATGGTTCAACACCCCTTGGAGGATCCCGAAGTAATTGTTCACGGTCAGGTGCGAGCGGTGGTCGGCGCTAAGGTATGGGCTGGTGAAATGTTGGCCCGCACTGACCTGATGGGACTTCATCGATTGGCTGATCAGGCGATGTTCGGTCAGCGCCTCGGCGGTTTTGGGTGCCCCAAAGCGTGCAATATAGGTTTTCGTTGCGAAAAACTTCATGCGCACATCCATCAAACGTCGGCGGATGAGGTCGGCCTGGCTGGGCTCTTTCATGCGGATGGCGAGATCCGCCTCGCGCATCGGCAAATCGAGCACGCGTTCCTCCAAGATCAGATCGATCTTGAGGTTTGGGTATTGCTCGTAGAGCCGTGACAGCCGCGGGGCCAGCCACAGGGTGCCAAAGCCGATGGTAGTGGTCACCCGCAACTCGCCATACACCTGATCCTCGCTGTCTCGGATGCGGGCCGCTGCCGTGTCCAACCGCTTGGACATGGATTTGGTGGCATCAAACAACAGCTCTCCCTGCTCGGTCAGGATCAGACCGCGCGCATGGCGATGGAAGAGCGTCACATCAAGGCTGTCTTCGAGCCCCCGGATTTGGCGCGAGACGGCGGATTGGCTGAGGTTAAGCGCCTCGCCCGCATGGGTCAGAGAGCCCGCGTCGGCCACCGCATGAAAGATGCGCAACTTGTCCCAATCCATGCGTCCGCTCCCTTTTCTCTTTTCTCCTAGCTATAGGGTTGCGCGCGCATGGTGCAAAGGCTTTTGAAAATTAGCCCAACCCTGGGGTCTGGTGAAGCAATCGAACCCATGCTTTGCTGCAAAGGCTGACGGCAAAGAAAACGGTTGGTGTGTCAGAATTGCTGACCTAGTATCCAGACACCCCACCACCCTAAGGGAGCGCCCGTGATGGACCTGCGTGATGTCTCGCTGAGCGACCGGTACGATCTAAGCAAACGGCATGTCTTGTTGAACGGCACGCAAGCCTTGGTGCGCTTGCCGTTGATGCAAAAGGCTCGGGATCAGGCGGCGGGCCATCGCACCGCTGGATATGTGACCGGCTATCGCGGCTCGCCTTTGGGGGCTGTGGACACCCAAATGGCGCGGGCCGAGGCCGAGCTTGCGGCTAGTGATGTGGTGTTTAACCCCGGCTTGAACGAGGATCTGGCGGGCACCGCTGTGTGGGGCACGCAACAGGCGCATTTGCGCGGCGAAGGCACCCATGAGGGCGTGTTTGCCATGTGGTATGCCAAAGGCCCTGGCGTGGACCGGTCCGGTGATGTGTTCCGGCATGCAAACTTCGCGGGCACAGCGCCCTTGGGCGGTGTGATTGCAGCGATGGGCGATGACCACACCTGCGAAAGCTCCACCACCTTGCACCAATCGGAGTTCGCGTTTGTCGACGCGATGATGCCGATCCTCAGCCCCGCAGGCGTGCAAGAGCTGATCGACTTTGGCCTGGCGGGTTGGGCGCTCAGCCGTTTTTCGGGCTGTTGGGTGGGCATCAAATGCGTCAAGGACACCGTTGATGTAACGGAAGTGGTGGATGGCGATCCCCACCGGCTGTCTTTCATGCCCCCTCAGGATTTTGTGCTGCCAGAGGGTGGCTTGAACATCCGCCTGGGCGACACGCCCCACGCGCAAGAGGCGCGGCTGCATGACCACAAACGCTATGCGGCGGAGGCATGGGCGCGCGCAAATCGGCTGGACCGGCGGGTGCACGGGCGCGCGGGCGCCAAGATCGGGATCGTGTCTACGGGCAAAAGCTGGCTCGACACCGTGCATGCCATGGGCCTTTGGGGCTGGACGGGCCCACCTGCGAGGCGATGGGGATCACCACCTACAAGGTCGCGATGCCCTGGCCCCTGGACATGGTCAGCTTTCGCGAGTGGGCCGAGGGTTTGGATGTCATCATTTGCGTCGAGGAAAAGCGCAAGCTGGTCGAAGTGCAGATCAAAGAGGCGCTGTTCAATGCGCGTGCCGGTCGCCGGGTTATCGGCCAGTTTGACGAAAACGGCGCGGAAGTGTTCCCCACCAAAGGTGCGCTAGAGCCTGTGGGCATTGCCGAAAAGCTAGGTGCGCTGTTGGTGCGCCAGGGGCGCGGCACGGACGCGCTGCACGCCGCACTTGCGCGCATCCAAGAAGTGCAGCGCGCCGACAATGCCCCCGTTATTGCCGAGCGTCAGCCCTGGTTCTGCGCAGGGTGTCCCCATAACAGCTCGACCAAGATCCCCGATGGCAGTCGCGCTTATGCGGGTATTGGCTGTCACTACATGGTTCAATGGATGGACCGGGAAACCGAGGGCTTTACCCATATGGGCGGGGAAGGGGCCAATTGGATTGGCGAGGCGCCGTTTTCGACCCGGGGCCATGTGTTTCAGAACCTCGGCGATGGGACCTACAACCACTCGGGCATCCAAGCGATCCGTGCGGCGGTCGCCGCGGGCACGACGATGACCTACAAAATCCTGTTCAACGATGCGGTGGCGATGACTGGCGGGCAGACCAATGATGGGGGCCTGAGCGCGCAACAGATCGCGCGCGAGTTGCTGGCCATGGGTGTGACCCAGGTGCATGTGGTCCATGACCCGAAAGAGGGGGTGGACCGCGCAAGCTTTCCATCCGGAGCCCGTCTCAGCCCGCGCGACCAGTTGGGTGCCGTGCAAGAGGAGCTTGCCCAAACCAAGGGCGTGTCCGCCTTGATCTATGTGCAAACCTGCGCGTCCGAGAAGCGGCGGCGGCGCAAGCGGGGCCAGTTCCCGGACCCCGATCAGCGGGTCTTTATCAACCCAGAGGTCTGCGAGGGGTGCGGCGATTGCGGAGTGCAATCCAATTGCGTGGCGATCCTGCCGCTTGAGACCGATCTGGGCCGCAAACGCCAGATCGACCAGTCCGCCTGCAACAAGGATTTTTCGTGCCTCCAAGGGTTCTGCCCTTCGTTCGTGACCGTTAAAGGGGCCAAGCCCCGCAAGGCGCAGGCGCAGGCGTTGGACCTGCCTGTCTTGCCCCAGCCAACGCTGCCGCCCATCAAAGGCGCCCACAACCTGGTCATCACAGGCGTGGGCGGCACAGGCGTGGTGACCGTCGGTGCGCTGCTGTCCATGGCCGCCCATCTGGAGGGCAAGGGCGCTGGCGTGATGGAGATGGCGGGTCTTGCGCAAAAAGGTGGGGCGGTCAGCATCCATTGCCGGATTGCCCACGCGCCCGGCGATATCTCGGCCATTCGTGTGGCGCTGGGCGAGGCGGATGGGGTGATCGGCGGCGACATGGTGGTGACCACGGGCGCAAAAGCCTTGGGGCTGATGACGCGCGGCCGCACGGGTGTTGTTCTTAACAGTCACGAGATCACCACAGGGGCCTTTACCCAAGATACCGAGTTTTCGCTGCCCACGGATCGTATGACCTTGGCCCTGCGCGCCCGGGTGGGGGAGGGGGCGGTCACCCCGCTCAACGCCACGCAGATGGCCACCCAGCTGTTGGGGGACGCGATTTACGCCAATGTGCTGTTGCTGGGGGCGGCTTGGCAGGCGGGCCTTGTGCCCCTGTCCCACGCAGCCCTGGTGCGAGCAATCACCCTCAATGGCGCGGGCGTCGAGGGCAATCTGCGCGCGTTCGAGCTGGGCCGTTGGGCCGTGGCCGCGCCCAAGGCCGCCGCCGCTGCGCTGCTGCCCCAGGACCAGGGCGCGCAAAGCTTGGCAGAGGTCAAAGCCCACCGCATGGCGCATTTGACGGGCTATCAAAACGCCCGGCTTGCCCGGCGCTATGCCCAACTGGTGGACCGGGCGGAAGGGGTGGATCCCGCCTTTGGTCTGGCCGTGGCCAAGGGATTTGCGAAAGTGCTGGCCTATAAGGACGAGTATGAGGTGGCGCGCCTGCATGCCCAAACCTTGGAGGCGGCGATCGAGCAGGCCTTCGAGGGCGCGCAAAGCCTGCGGTTTCACCTCGCCCCGCCGCTTTTGGGGCGCAAGGATGCCCAAGGCAAGCCGATCAAAACCGAGTTCGGCCCCTGGATGCTGGGTGTCTTCAAGGGGCTTGCGCGTCTCAAAGGGCTGCGCGGCACGCCCTTTGATCCCTTCGGCTACACCGCCGAGCGGCGGATGGAGCGGGCGTTGATCCGCTCCTATGTCGCGGACATCTCGCGGCTGATCGAGGGCTGGACGCCGGGCAAGGCGGCCCTTGCGCGCGATATCGCGGAGCTGCCGCTGCGCATCCGCGGCTTTGGCCACGTCAAGGCCGCCGCCGCTACCCAGGCAGAGCGGACCCGAGCCGAGCTGTGGGCCGCCTGGGAGGCGCAGCCGGAAACGGCGCAAGCGGCCGAGTAGCCCTTAGCCCTTGCGCACCTGATAGCGCTGTTTGGGAAAGCCCAAATCCTCCACCCCCAAAAGGGTGTGACCCTGTTCCTGGCAGAAATGCGGGACATCTATGGCCGCTGCCGGATCATCGGCGACCATGCTCAACACCTCCCCCGGGGCCAACGGGGCCAACCGCTTGCGCAGTTTCAACACAGGCAACGGGCACAATAGGCCCAGGGCATCAAGCTCGGGTGCGTCATCCATGGCTGAGGTTTGGCCAAGGCTGTAATGATTTTCAACAGCAATGTGACAGCCTGCCCGGTGACGGGGCATGCAAACTCGCCTAGGTAGAGACACCACACAAGGAAAGCGGACCCGCAATGTTTGGTTTGGACCTGATCGATGCCCCCCTGATGACAGCGCTGTTCCTGGCGCTGTTGGGTGGCTTGCTGTCCTTCCTGTCGCCCTGCGTTCTGCCCATTGTGCCGCCCTATCTGGCCTATATGGCGGGCACGACCATTGGGCCTGATGGGTCCACGACCGCGGATCGGCGCAAAGTGGTGGCAAGTGCCGGCAGCTTTGTGCTGGGCCTGTCCACCGTTTTTCTGATGCTGGGGTTCGCGGCCTCCGAGATGGGGCGCCTTGTGCTCGCCTATCAGCGCGAGATGGCGATATTGGGTGGCATCATCATCACTGTCTTTGGCCTGCACTTCCTGGGCCTTTTTCGTATCCCCTTGCTGATGCGCGATGCGCGGTTTGATGCGGGCGACCGGGGGGGCTCGATCTTTGGGGCCTATGTTTTGGGTCTTGCCTTTGCCTTTGGCTGGACGCCGTGCATCGGCCCGATCCTGGCGGGGATTTTGGCGCTCGCGGGCTCTACCGGGACGGTGGAGAAGGGGATGGTTATGATGGGCGTCTATGCCCTGGGCCTCGGGCTTCCTTTCTTGCTGTCGGCGCTGTTTTTGGATCGGATCATGCCACTTTTCTCGCGGCTCAAGGCGCGGATGCATTTGGTGGAGCGGGCAATGGGCGCGTTTCTGGTATTGATCGGCGTTATGCTGATGTCCGGCATGTTCACGGCCATGTCGTTCTGGCTGCTCGACACCTTTCCAGGCCTCGCCCTTTTGGGCTGACGATTTGGTGCAACGTACCCCGCCAGACCGCGGGATGGCGAGCGTGCCTTTGGTCTGAGCACTTTATGCCTGCCAAGTTCGTAAGTGGACGGATCAAGGCCCGTGGCCAGCAATTCGCCAGCCCGTGCGGGCGGTCTGGCGAAGCGCGGCGGCCTGCGGCCTTGTTCCGCGCGGGGGTGAAGGGCAGCCGTGGGCCCAATTCAGACTTGAGCTGGCCTTGCATCAAAGAAATAATAATCAGAGCTAAGTGCAATCTCGACTTCGCTCAGAGGGAATTGAAACTAGAATTCTTGGTTTTCACTGTCATAGTAACTGAAGGTGAAGCCATCGTGCAGGCTTTCAAAGCCTCCACAGTAGTTATCTGATTGAAACCAGTTACATGCAGCTACTTCGTTCCATTCCGCAGATGATTTTGCTTCAGATACGATTTCCTTCAAGTGAGCCCGCATCTGATCGTCGAGTCTAAGTTTCAAAACCAAAGCTCCGAAGAATGATGCCATTCCATTGTGGTCAATAGGCACAAAATGGCAAGGTTGGTTCCATCCGCAAAAAAAACCCGGCCTGGGGCCTTGTTCAGCGCAAAGGACGCGGTGGACGGGCGGCGCACTTGGCGAGAGGATGCACAGTCTCTCCACCAACCAGGGAGGCGGTTTACTCTACCGTCCCCAGGCCTTTTCAACAGCGGCTGCGGCGCGTAGCGTTCAGCGGGTGAGCGACCCTGAGCAAAAGCGCTTCCGCCGGATCGTGTTCTACATCCCCGGCTATGACCCGATGAGCGCCAGGCGCTATCGGGAGCTTTACCGTGCCGAGGGCGCGAAACAGGCCGCGATCAGTGGCTATAAGGTGGCGGTTCAGGGCGTGACCGGCGCGGGCGAGTATCGCTGGCGGGTGCATTATGAAGGGCCCGAGGGCACGGCTGAGACGTTGTTTTGTCTGTGCGCCTGGAACGATTTGGTGCGCGGATCCATGGCCCGTTCGATCCCGGGGATTTACGGCGTGATGCTGCGCACCTCCTGGACCTACATCGCCTCGGGCGCGTTTGGCGCATTGCTGCGCCTGCGCGCGGCCCCGATGCTGGCGGCGGTCTATCCCGTGGTCATGCTGTTGGCCCAGGCTGGCCTTGCCTTGGCCCTTGCCGTGTGGGTGATGGGGGCCACGCCGAGCCTGTGGTTGGGCGTGCCTTTGGGGCTTGGCGCAGGGACGGCATTGCTGGTCGGATTTCGGCGCTTGGATACCCGAATTTTTGCCTACTACCTGATGACGGATTATGCCTTCTCGGCCCAATTGCGTGGGGCCACCCCGCCTCAAATGGAGGCGCGCGAGGCAGAGTTTGCCGCGCGCATTCGCGCGGCACTTGACGGGGGCATGGAGGGCGAGATCGGCGGCCCGGTGGACGAGGTTTTGGTGATCGGCCATTCCTCCGGCGCCCATGTGGGCGTGGGTGTGGTGGCCCGGCTGCTGGCCGCAGGCCCCGTGCCTGCGCGCCCTGCCTTGAGCTTTCTAAGCTTGGGCCAGGTCATCCCAATGGTCAGTTTTCTGCCCAAGGCAACCGCCCTGCGCCGGGACCTGCGGGTCTTGGCCCGCACCAAGGTGCTGTGCTGGGTGGATGTGACGGCCCCGGGCGATGGCGCTTGCTTTGCGCTGAGCGATCCGGTGCATGTCAGCGGCGTGGCTCCGCCCCCTGCGGACAAGCACAACCCCAAAATCCTGTCGGCTGCCTTTTCTCACACCCTGTCGCGGCAAACAGCGGGGCGCACGCGGTTTCAGTTCTTTCGCAGGCACATCCAGTATCTGTGCGCCTTCGACAGGCCCGGCTGGTACGACTATTTCCAGGTCAGCGCTGGGCCCAAAACCTTGGACGCGCGCTACGGCGCGCGCGGCGCGACCGCCTCGCGGATCGAGACGCCACTGTCCCCGTTCCGCGATGTTTAGGCCTCCGCCCAAACCCCCCACGCGCCCCGACCGGGCCGGGTTGTGGCAACGGGTGCGCCTCGCGCGCAAGGACTTCCTGAGAGCCCAGCCCGCGCGCCTTTATGGGGCCTGGATGGCGCAGCAGGGGGCGGTGTTTTACCAAAGCTATCTGATCAATGACCCGGCGATCATCGCCCAGGTCTTGGATGGTGATGACAGCGCGTTTCCCAAATCAGGGATTGTGGCCCAAGGGCTGCGACCGCTTTTGGGCAACTCGGTCTTTGTCAGCAACGGCGCGCAGTGGGCGCGGGCGCGGGCCTTGATCGATCCGGCCTTTGCCCATGGTCGCCTGCGCGAAAGCTTCGCCCCGCTCCGCGCGGCCAGTGCCGAGATGCTGGCGCGCCTGCAGGGCGGTGGTGCGGTGGAGATGGAGGCCCAGATGTCCCATACCACCGCCGATGTGATGATGCGGCTGCTGTTTTCCTTGCCGATCAGCGAGGCCTCTGCCGCGCAAGTCTACAGCGCCTTTCAGGCCTATCAGCGCGCGCAACCGCTGCTCTCGCCCCTAAGCTTGCTGCGCTTGCCCGGCCTTGGCCTGCACAAGGGCAGGCGAGAGGCGGCGGTGATCCGTGGGCTGCTGGATGGCTTGATCCGCCAGCGCCGGGCAGACCTTTCGGCAGGGCGCGCGCCGGAAGATCTTGCGACCCAGCTTCTTTTGGCGCGGGATGCTCAAGGCCAAGGGTTCGACGATGGGCAGATGGCTGACCAGGTGGCGATCTTTTTTCTCGCAGGGCACGAAACCTCCGCCAGTGCGCTGGCCTGGGGGCTATACCTGCTGGCGACCCATGGGGATGTTCAAGACAAGGTCCGTGCAGAGCGTGCGGCTGTGGGCATGGGGCCGCTGGAGTTCGGTGCGCTCAAACACCTGCCCGTGACCCGCAATGTGGTGCGCGAGACGCTGCGACTTTACCCGCCAGTGCCGATGATGCTGCGCGATGTGGCCCGCCCCCAGGTCTGGCGGGGCCGGCGGGTGCGGCCCGGGGCGTTGGCCATCCTCGCCCCATGGTTTTTGCACCGACACACCAAGCTGTGGGACAACCCGGATGCCTTCGACCCGGACCGCTGGTCCGGCGAGGTGCCCAAGGGGGCCTATATCCCGTTCTCCAAGGGTCCGCGCGTCTGCCCCGGGGCTGGGTTCGCAACGATGGAGGCGGTGGTGATCCTGTCCGACCTGGTGGCCGCGTTCGAGATCACCCCTCAGGGTCCGCCCCCGGTGCCCGTGGCCCATCTGACCCTTCGGGCAGAGGGGGGAATCGGCCTGTATCTGCATCCGCGCTGAGGTGATGGAGCACATACAGCCGGATGGCCGAGGCAAGACCCGCCTCGGCGCCGCGCGCCCGGTCGATCTGGGCGGCCAGGGCGTTCAGCGGCAGGCCCTGACGGGCGGCCAACGCGCGAAACGCATGCCAAAACGCAGGTTCCAACGAGACGGAGGTGCGGTGCCCACCCAAGGTGAGCGAGTGTTTTTCAGGGCGAGTGTAGCGCGGCTCAGTCATCGCTGTCCGAGCCGTCTTTGGCGGGCGCGCGCTTGTGCCCCTCCAGCTTAGCGGCCTCTTTGGCATTTCGCGCGCGCGCCAAATCCCGTGCGGCATCCGAGCGGGCAAGAGGACGTTTGGCGCGCTTTTCATCCCGTGCTTTGGCTTTTTTGTAGCGCCGCAAACTGGTGATCTTGCTCATGCTTCGATCTGCTCTACCAGGGCGGGCAGCGCGTGCAGGTCGGGGATGGTGCGAAAGCGCGGGGCGTCGGTGGGGGCCTCTGCGCGGTCCAGCACCCACTCCAATTCATGGGGGACGTGGACGCCCCATGCCCCCACATCCAGCGCGGGCAGCACATCGGATTTCAGCGAGTTGCCCACCATCAGCGCCCGCTCCGCCACCTCGCCAAAGCAGCGGCGATAGGTCTGGGGTGTCTTGTCCGCCACCACGTCGACTGCGTCGAAAAAGGGGCCGAGGCCCGATTGGGCCAGCTTGCGTTCTTGATCGAACAGATCGCCCTTTGTGATCAGCCTCAAATGGCTGTGGGTGGGGCGCAACGCCTCTAGCGCCTCGCGCGCGCCGGGGCGCAGGTCGATGGGATGGGCATGCATCTCGCGGCCCGCCTCAAGAATTTGGCCGATGATCTGGGCGGGCACGCGGGCGTTGGTGATCTCGATGGCGGTCTCAATCATCGAAAGGGTGAACCCTTTGACGCCAAATCCATAGTGCAGGATGTTGCGCCGCTCGGCCTCCAGCAACCTATCGGTCAGGTGGCGAGGTTCGGCATAGTCCGCCAGAAGTGCTGTGAAGCGGTCCTCGGTCAAGCGATAGTATTGCTCGTGATCCCACAGCGTGTCGTCGGCGTCGAAGGCGAGAATGTCGAGCACGACGGCCCCTTTGAGCATTGGGTTAAAGCCTCGCCCCGCCACGAAAACCAGGTCAGACACGGGGCGCTTAGATTTCACGTCTTCCTGGCCTGTCTATTAAACAAAAGAATTTGAGTGAGGAAGCAATGGCTTTTGGCACTGTTCCAGTGCGCTTGCGCTATCGGGATGTGTTTCGCGCGAGGCGAAGGTCGCCCAGGTGTGGACCAATACTCTGGCACAATACAATTTTGTCCCGCTCTATCCCATGCGCGAAGATGTGTTTGAGGGCGATGTGCAAGCCGTGCCCGCGTTCCAAGCCTCGCTCGAACCATGTTGCGAAATCAGGAGGTTCGCAAGACGGTGTGTGTGGCGGCTAAGACGATGGGGGACAGCGCGTTTGAGGACCTGGCCAGGGCATTTGACGAAGCGCCGGATCCGTTGGCGTTGTCGAACGATGGCTAAAAAGGGCTGCCGTCTCGGGCGGAGGCAAGGCCATCTCGGCGCCTCGCGCCGAGCCGCGGGCCCGACCGGGCCCGCGGGGTTTTGGCAAGCCAAAACCATGGCCCACTGTGCGCGGCCTCAGGTCTTTGGCCCTATCATCTGTTC
>JBCBNR010000052.1:0-11840 GCA_039821665.1 Pseudomonadota bacterium | reverse complement strand
GGTGGATATCCTGGTCAACGCCCATCGCGACCTGCAATCCTCGGACCCGTTGAACCCCGATTGCACCGCGTTCGAGGAGCTGTACACCACCAATGTTCTGACCCCGCTGCGCCTGTCGAAAACCTTTGCCAGCCGACTGATCCAACAGGCCGAAGGGACGGATGAAGACACGCCTGCGGGGGCTATTGTGAACGTCACATCCATAGCCTCGCGCCTGACCTTGCCCGACCTGGTTGCCTATTCCGTGGCCGCTGCTGCGGTGGATCAAATGACCCGCTCGCTGGCGGTGGCCTATGCCAAGTACCGGATCAGGGTGAACGCCATTGCGCTGGGCTCGGTCATGTCCTCGTCGCTACAATCAGCCCTGAAGGATGACGGGTCCCTGCACGAGGAGTTGCGCGCCGCCACACCATTGGGGCGCATCGGCGAAGCTGACGAGGCGGCAGAGGTCGCCATGTTCCTCGCCTCTCAAGCGGCGAGCTTCGTGACCGGCCAGATCGTGGCCGTGGACGGGGGGCGCACCATGCTCGACTCGCTCGACACGCCCGCCCATTAACGCGCCTTTTAGGGCACGAGCGGGCGCACGCTTGCGCCCAGGCAAACGCTCCCTTTAGTCCCGGGGGTCCGGCTCGCCACTGTCTTCGGGCAGATTGAAAAAGCTGTCCGCGTCGATCTTCTCCTCCGGCGCATCTTCGGTGCCGCGCGGATCACTTAGGGTAAAGCTTTCAAGCCCTTCCATGTTCGAGGGCAGGCGCGGCTCTGTCTCCATGGACAAGGATTGCTCGGTCGAGACCAGCTTGCGCCGCTCATCATCGGTCATGGTCGTGCCCGCAGCTGCGGCCTTCTTGGCGGCCTTGGCCACGGCGGCGTCCAATTCCCCCTGGCTGCACATGCCCAAGGCGACCGGGTCCACCGGTTGGATGTTGGCCATGTTCCAGTGGCTGCGGTCACGGATCGTCAGAATCGTGGGCTTGGTGGTGCCCACCAGCTTGGAAATTTGACCGTCGGTCAATTCAGGATGGAACTTGACCAACCAAGCAATCGCCGCTGGGCGATCCTGACGCTTGGACAGCGGGGTATAGCGCGGGCCCTTGCGCCGCGTCTCGCCCTCGGCAGCGGGGTTGTTCCACAGCTGCAAGCGCGCCTTGGGGTTTTCCTCGCAACGCTTGATCTCTTCCATCGTCAACTGGCGGTTCACAATGGGATCATAACCCTTCACCCCTACGGCCACCTCGCCATCGGCGATGCCGTTCACCTCCAACTCGTGCAAGCCGCAAAAGGCCGCGATTTGGGTGAAGGTCAGGGTCGTGTTGTCCACCAGCCAAACGGCGGTGGCCTTTTGCATCAGGGGCAGGGCCATGTTCTTGTTCCTTTCAACCATAGCTCTCCCGCGGTCAAAAACCGGTGGCCAGGGCCGCTCTTTCGGTTTTCGGGAGAGGAATTGGATGTCTATATAGCCATCTGGGTGGCAAAGGGAAAGGGGTCTGACCATGTGGCGCGTTTGGAGCATTCTGGCACTGTTATGGGCAGGGGTCGCAGCGGCCCAAGATCGGGCAGGCGCGTTCGATTACTATGTGTTAGCGCTCAGCTGGACGCCAAGCTGGTGCGCGATCGAAGGCGATGCGCGCGGCTCGGACCAGTGCGATGCGCGCCACGACCATGGCTTCACCCTGCATGGGCTTTGGCCGCAATATGAAACCGGCTATCCCCAGGATTGCCGCAGCGCCGAGCGTGACCCCTCGCGCCGCCAAACCGGGGCGATGACGGATATCATGGGCTCCGGCGGGTTGGCCTGGCACCAGTGGAAAAAGCATGGCCGCTGCGCAGGCGTGTCCGCACAGGACTATTTCGATCTGTCCCGCGCAGCTTATGACAGCATCACCCGCCCAGAGATCCTGCGCCAGATCGACCAGGACATGCGCCTCTCGCCCAAAGTGGTGGAGGCCGCGTTTCTGGAGGTGAACCCGGCGCTGCTGCCAAGCGGCGTCACCGTCACCTGCAGGGATGGCCGCATTCAAGAGGTGCGCATTTGTTTGACCAAAAGCCTGGAGCCGCGCATCTGCGGGCGCGATGTACAGCGCGATTGTTCCGCCCAAAGCGCGCTGTTCTCGCCGATCCGATAGGTCAGGGCGCGTGACCATTTCGCGTTCGCGCGCTTAGTTGATCACGGGCCCGAACCGGCTAGGAACACACCCAGAATGATCGGGATGGCTACCACGGACAGCAGGGTCGAGACCACAACCAGGCCCGCGACCTCGTCCGCATTGGCCTTATATTTCTCGGCCAGCATATAGTTGGTGACAGCGACAGGCGTGGCCACTTGCAACACCAGCACGCCCAGCGCCAAGCTTGGCAAGCCAAAGGCGCGCCCGACCGCATAGGCCGCCACGGTGCAGATCACCAGCTTGACCAAGGACAGCGCGAATGCCGAGATCAACCGTTGCGGCCGCAGCCGCGAGATTGCCACGCCCAAGGTCAGCAGCATCACCGGAATGCCAATCTGGCCAATCAGATCGAGGGTATTGCCGATCCAAACCGGAAGCGACCACCCTTGCCACAGAAACAACGCGCCCAGGACCGTAGCCGCCACCATCGGCTCTTTGACCGCGACCCATCCGGACCCCGCGCCGGACACCAGCCAAACGCCAATGGTAAACGACAAAAACGCCATGATGGCAAAGACCACCACCGCAATGTCGAAGCCCTGCGCACCAAAGGCAAAGAGGGCGAGCGGCAAGCCCAAATTGCCTGTGTTCCCAAAGGTAAGCGGCGCAAGATAGGTGCGGCGATCCAGCTTGAACAGCGCGCTGAACGCAAACACCAAAACGCCAACGGCCAGATAAGCCGCCAAAGTTGCCAGCGCTGTGTCCGACAGAACTTTGGGGTCAATCTCGGTTTTGACCAGCGCCATGAAGATCAGACAGGGAATCGACAAGGTCATGGCGAGACGGGTGACAAACTCCACCCGATACTCGAACCCTAGTTTGACCCAGGCAAAGCCGATTGCCGCCAGCGCAAACACGGGTGCGACGCTTTGTAGAACCTGCAAAAGAAGACCGATGGCGGCGCTCCATACGAAATTGAACGGGTGTGCGCCTAGACTCGCGCCCGCCGCGCGACTAGGTTGCGTTGCGTGTAACGGGCAATGGTTGAATGTTAAAGACGCAAGCAAAATTTGGGATCGGGCAAGTGGTACGCCATCGGGTGCATCCCTTTCGGGGTGTGATTTTCGATGTGGATCCCACCTTCTCGAACACGGAAGAGTGGTATGAGGCCATTCCAGCGGAGAGCCGCCCCAAAAAGGATCAGCCATTTTATCATCTCCTGGCCGAGAACGACACCAGCTATTACGTGGCTTACGTGTCCGAGCAGAACCTGGTTCAGGATGAAACCGGCGCACCGGTGGAGCATCCGGAGGTCGATGCCATGTTTGGTGATCTGCAAGATGGCCGCTACGAGGTGGGTGGCCAGTTGCACTGAACCTTCGGGGCCGTCTGGCCCCTTGGTCTAGTACCCCAAAGCACATCCATCCTTGCGCGGATCGCTTGCCCCGGTCAGCAGGCCCGTCTGCCCGCGCAAAATAGCCTGAGAGCCGCCGATTGGATCGGTCACATGCACCACGTTTTGGTGGCCAAGCGCGCGCAGTGCGGCCAGGCTTTCCACCGGATAGCGGTTCTCCAACCGGGTTTGCCCATCCTCAAAGAACATGCGCGGATGATCCATCGCCTCCTGCGGGTCCATGCCGTAATCGACCATGTTAGACACAAATCGCGCATGGCCCGCCGCCTGATAGCTGCCGCCCATCACGCCAAAGGACATCCGCCCGCCTGTGGGCAGGTCGAGCATTGCAGGGATGATCGTGTGCATGGGCCGCTTGCCTGGCCCCGCCTCGTTCGGATGCCCCTCATCCAAGGTAAAGCCCGAACCGCGGTTGTGGAAAAGGATGCCCGTGCCAGGTGCTGCCAGGCCTGAGCCGAAGCTGTCATAGATCGAATAGATCAGCGACACCATCATCCCGTCCCCATCCACCACGGTCAGATACACGGTTTCCTTGTGGACATGTTCGGTCGGCGACGGCGGGCCTGGCAAGGCGCGCTTTGGGTCGATCAGGGCGGCGAGTTGATCTGCGGTCTGAGGCGACAGCAAATGGTCCAGCCGTGTCATATGATCCGCATCCGCGATAAACCGGGTGCGCGCATCATAGGCGACTTTGATCGCCTCCATCTCGATATGCAGCTTTTCCGGCGACATTGGGTCAAGGGCGCCCATATCGAACCGCTCTAGGATGTTGAGCATCAGCAGTGCGATGGCCCCCTGCCCGTTGGGTGGCAGTTCGGTGAGGGTGTGCCCGCGATAGGTGCCGGCAATCGGCGTCACATAATCCGCCGTTTGGGCCGCGAAATCTTCGGCTGTGTGCGTGCCGCCCGCAGCTTGCAACGCATCGACCATATCTTGCGCCACCGGACCGGTGTAAAACGCCTCTCGCCCGTCTTTGGCGATCTGGGACAAAAGCGCCGCCTGGCCCGGCGCTTTGAACAGCGCGCCCAAGGGGTAAGCCGCACCCTGCATCAGATAATGGTCCCGCGCGATGCCCTGCAGGCGATCCACCTTGCCGGTCCAATCGGATGCGACCCGAGGGGCCACAGGCACGCCTGCCTCGGCGTAGCGTATCGCCGGGGCCCAAGCATCCGCCAGCGACAGACGCCCGTGATCTTGCGACAGCGTAACAAAGCCCGCAACCGCACCGGGCACGGTGACGGAGTGTGCTTCGGTCGGTTGCATCTGTGCAAAGCCTTGGGCCCGCAGATCGGCCCCGTTCAACCCTGCGGGGGCCCGGCCCGATGCGTTCAGCCCGATCATCGCCCCGCCATCCCCCGGTTGGATCAGGGCAAAGCAATCACCACCAAGGCCGCACATATGAGGCTCGCACAGGGGCAGCACAGCCGCTGCGGCCAATGCACCATCCACGGCGTTCCCACCGGCCTGTAGGGTCTGGATTGCGACCTGCGAGGCCAACGGATGGGACGTGGCCGCCATCCCCCCTTGTGCCAACACCAACGAGCGTCCGGGGGCCTGGAAGTCGCGCATATCTAAATACCCTTCGAGTTGTCCTGCGGTCTTCAAGCGGAATTGGCCGCAAGGATCAACCGGGCTTGGCAGCAACGACGAAGGAAAGAGGGGGTGGTAGGGCCGACGCGGGGAGTGTGGGGGCTGTATCTCCGCCGCGTCGGCCAAGGATCTATACACGATCCCTTGCAAACGAGGTTCCCCACCAGCGGTGTCGCCTCTGAGATGAAAAGAAGGTTAATTTAAGATGAACGCTGTGCTTGTGGATATGTCGGCACGCACCCCGTCTCGCGAGCGCCACATCTGTTGCGACCGCACAGCAAAACCCCTGCACGCGTGCACAGACGCACACGGCACCAAAGCGGGCTGAAAAGGTCTGAGATGGGACTGGAAATGAAAAGGTCGGTGCCGCGGATCATGTGGGGGCTGATGTCACCGCGGCACCGACTTTGAAGCCCTGAAAGCTACACTTCTGTTATTTAAGGGATTCAGGGCCGTCGCTTGCCCGAAATGTGGCAGAACTGTGTTTGGGCCGGTTTGGGACCCGCTCAGTGCTGCACCTGCGCAGCACGCTATATTCTTTATGGTAGGAATCTCGGGGTTTCGCGGGAAAAATACTACTTTTAGACGAAAGGCTGTCAGCCAGGCCCCTGTGGGTAAATCCCTAAACTTGTCCACAGCCCCCTTCGATTCGTGCCGCAGGCCAAGCTTGCTGGCCGATTCTGCTTGCGCCGAATGCGTGTGCAGCGCAGTCTTTTGAGCATGAGCACTGTCGTCACGTCGCTGCCCAAAGGGTCCGTCCCACCCCAAGCCGTCAGTTTTCACCGCACGGAGTTGAGCGTGATCCTTTCACTATACGGTCGCATGGTCGCGGCGGGCGAATGGCGGGATTATGGGATCTCGTGCCTGCGCGAGGTTGCGGTGTTTTCGGTTTTTCGGCGCACCGCGGAAAACCCACTGTACCGGATCGAAAAGCGTCCCAAGCTCGCCCAGCGCCAGGGGCTTTACGCTGTGATCGGCATGGATGGCCGAGTGCTCAAGCGCGGCTCAGACCTGCGCACGGTACTGCGCGTCCTCGAACGCAAACTGATCCGCGCGGTGGATTGATCAGGCGACCCGACGGCACCCAGTGATCGCCCCATCACCGGCCGCTGCAATCCGTGCCTCGGCCTCGACCAGCGGCTCGGCTGCCACGGACATATGGTGCGCGTTGGCGTGGAGCAGCGTGTGCCCATCGACCATCAACCCCACATGGCCCTTCCAGAACACCAGATCACCACGGCCGAGATCGCCCCTGGCAACCGATACGCCTTGGCCCGCCTGCTGATCGGAATCCCGCAACAGCGCGACGCCAACGGCGCCATAGGCCAGTTGCGCCAGGGCCGAACAATCCAGGCCAAACGCGCTGCGCCCCCCCCATAAATAGGGCGTCCCAAGATAGGCCAGCGCCTCCTCCACCGGATCCACGGGCATTTGGGCCAGCGGGGTCAGATGCTGCAGGGGCACCCAAGTCCCTTCGCCCACCAAGGCAAAGCCTGCGTCTTGCGCACTCACCGCCACTTGGGCGGCACGCGGCAACAGCTCCAGCGGTGTCGTCTTCATATTGGGCGCGGGATAGCAATGGGTGGCCCGGTGGTTGACCCGATGCGTCGGTGCCTCCGCCACCGGATCCAGCCCCGCGCGCGAGACATAGCCCACATAACCATCGGTGCGGTTTTGGCCCCAAGCCAGCCCGGTGTCAGGGTCGCTTTCATAAACATCGAACCGCTCGCCCGCCAAAAGTTGACTGGCAAGGCCACCTATCCGCCCGGGCGTTGCGCGCAAATCCAGTACCGGGGCTGTGACCTGAAAGGGCGTCGCCTCTTCAAACCGCTTCGCCGAGACACGCCCGCGCAAATACGCCGCCGCCAGATCGTCGCGCACGGGGTGCAACCTGGGATCCAGAGGTTCAGCCCCGTCCATAACGTGCCTCCAACATCTCGAACAGCGCGCGGGGGCCTTGGCACGCCCCCCCTTTGGGCCGCCCTGGCAGGTCGCTGGGCGTCCAGCCATAAAGATCGATATGGATGTAAGCGCCCGCTGCCTCCACAAAACGGCGCAAGAACAGGGCCGCGGTGATCGCCCCCGCAAACCCGCCTTTGGGGGCATTGTCGATGTCCGCGATGTCCGGCTCGATCATCTTTTCATAGGGTTGCCAGAAGGGCAGCCGCCACAGGGGATCCTTGGCCTGGGCCGTGGCACGGTCCAGATCCGCGCAAAGGGCGTCGTCGTCGCAAAAATAGGGCGGCAGATCCGGGCCAAGGGCCACCCGCGCCGCACCTGTCAGTGTCGCAAGCGAGATGGTCAGATCCGGCGCGTCTTCATCCGCCAAGGCAAGGGCGTCGGCCAGAACCAAGCGCCCCTCGGCGTCGGTGTTGTTGATCTCCACAGTCAGGCCCTTGCGGCTCGTCAGCACATCCTGAGGGCGGAACGCCCCTGCAGACACCGCGTTTTCCACCGCCGGCACCAAAAGTCGAAGGCGCACGGGCAGCCGCGCGGCCATGATCATATGGGCCAGCGCCATGGCGTTGGCCGCACCACCCATATCCTTTTTCATCAACCCCATGGACCCGCCGGGTTTGAGGTTCAGACCGCCCGTGTCAAAGCACACCCCCTTGCCCACCAGCGTGACCTTGGGCGCATCCGGATCGCCCCAGCGCAGGTCCAGCAGACGCGGCGCATCCGCGGCGGCCCGACCAACCGTGTGGATCAGGGGGAAGTTCTGTGTCAGAAGCTCGTCGCCCGTAATCACAGTCACATCCGCCCCGAACCGGGTGGCGAGCGCGCGAAACGCCGCCTCCAACGCAGGCGGACCCATGTCATTGGCAGGCGTGTTGATCAGGTCACAGGCCAGCGCCGCGCCATCCGCCAGCTTGGCAAGGCGCGCGGCCTCTATGCCCTGTGGGGCGATCAAGCGCGCCTTGGGGCCTGGGTTGGGTTTATAGCGCCCAAAGCGGTAGCATTCGAGCAGATAGCCCAGCGCCGTTTCTCGCGTTGCATCCTCCGACAGCCCATCGCGCAGCGCGTATGTGCCGTCGGGCAGGCGCGCGATGGCCCGGCCCAAGGTGAACCTATCCCAACTGCCCGTCCCTGTGCCGAGCACTACCTTTGCGATCGCCCCATCCTCGCCCGGCAAGCACAGGCTTGCGCCCGCTTTGGCCGTGAACCCCTGGGCCATGGCCCACGTGGCCTGAGGCTTTGTAACGCGCTCCAACATTTGGGGAAGTTCGGCCGCAGCCACGCAATGGATGGGGATCGCCTCGGGTGTCGGGGCGGCAAATTCGGATGCCATCGTCGTCTCGCTTTACATTTGCCTTTAAGGTACGGCGTGGCCCGGTCTTGGCAAGATGTGATGGCGTGGCGACCGTCAGTTTAGGCAGGACAGGTGTCGGACATCCGCAAAATCGTGAACAGCGACGTCTCTCCCACGCGGGAGAGCCGGGCCGATACCGCATCGAGCGCGGTTACGTCCCCAAGCTCTGCGCAGCTCTGGACATCGCGCGACACCATGGCGAAATCCTCCAACCCGATTTGCCCGCTGAGCAGGCGAATGCGCTGGGCATGGCGCGCCACGCTGGCAAGATCGCGCAAGGCAACGGCCCGCTCCAGCTGGCATAGCTTCTCCACCAACTGAAAAGACGCCTCCTCGATCACCTCAAGAAACCGCAGATCGCCCATCGAAAGGCGCATCTCGTCCATGGTTCCATGATCCAGCACCGGCAGTTCCGCCGTCGCCAGACGCACAACCTCACCCATAACGTATTGTCCCCGTACTCCCATCCCCCGACGCCGTAAGGTGCGGTCAAAGTCTGAACAAGATGTTACCGATGCTCTGGTCTTCCCAATCAGAACCGGGATAGAAACACGCAGTTTTAAGTTACCGACTGCTTGGGGAGAGCCCGCTTGCACGCTGTCCGTCCACTGCCCGCCTATCTGGTCAAGCGCTATCACGGCTGGCGCGCGACCGACTATACCGAGAACCACGCCTGGTACGAGCGTTTGGCCGAGGAAGGACAGCGCCCGCGCACCATGCTGATCACGTGCTGCGACAGCCGCATCCAGTGGAGCTCGATCTTCGGGGCAGAGACCGGCGAGTTTTTCATCCATCGTAACATCGCCAACCTGGTGCCCCCCTATCAGCCCGATGGCGCGCTGCACGGCACGTCGGCGGCGGTGGAATATGCTGTGACCAGCCTGCATGTGTCCAACATCGTTGTGCTGGGCCATTCCAATTGCGGCGGGGTCAAGGGGTGTCACGACATGTGCCAAGGCCATGCCCCCGAGTTGGAGGACGAAAGCTCGTTCGTGGGGCGTTGGATGGACCTGTTGCGCCCGAAATATGCCCTGGTCGAAGACATTGCAGACGAGGCTGAGCGCCTGGAAGCGCTTGAAAAACAATGTGTTTTGGCCAGCCTAGAGAATTTGCTGACCTTTCCTTTTGTGGCACAAGGCGTGACCGAGGATCGATTGGCGCTGCACGGGCTGTGGCACCATATCGCAAAAGGGGGGTTGGAGGTTTATGACCCCACGCGTGACGGTTTTGCCCCGCTCTAGGGCGCATCTGCGCAGCCTTAGGACGGCCTGCTGATGGACAGCATCCTAAGCCTTGCGGCAGCCAACATCCTGTCACCGATGGTGCTGGCCTTTGCGCTTGGCTTTGGCGCCTCACTTGCGCGCTCGGACCTGTCGGTGCCCGAGGCGGCGGCCAAGGCGCTGTCGCTCTATCTGCTCTTTGCCATTGGGTTTAAGGGCGGGGTCAGCGTCGCGGAAAGTGGGCTGAGCGTGCAGCTTTTGGGCGCGCTGGTCGCTGGTCTGGTGCTGTCTGCCCTGATCCCCTTCGTGGCTTTTGGGTTGCTGCGCGTGATGTCCGGCCTCAGCGTCATCGATGCCGCCGCGGTGGCGGCCCATTATGGCTCGATCTCGGTGGTGACCTTTGTGGCGGCAAGCTCGGCACTGGATGCGGCGGGGCTGGCGTATGAAGGGTACATGGTCGCCGTGGCCGCCGCGATGGAGGCGCCGGCGATCCTGTCGGCCCTGTGGTTGATCGGGACCCGAGCGCCCGGTGCCGTGCAAGCCGAAGGTGGGTTGATGCGAGAGATCATGCTCAACGGGTCGATCGTTCTGCTGGTGGGGTCTTTTGCTATCGGATGGATCACCGGGCCCAAGGGCCTGGCGGACATCGAGGCCTTTGTGGTGGCCCCGTTTAAGGGCGTGTTGTGCCTGTTCCTGCTGGATATGGGGTTGGTGGCAGGCCGTGGCTTTCGCGAGGCGCGCGGGGTGCTGCGCCCGGCCCTTGTGGGGTTTGGCCTGCTAATGCCCTTGCTGGGGGCAAGCCTCGGGGCCGTCGCCGGGCTGTTGGTGGGCCTGTCACCCGGTGGGTTGGCGCTTTTGGTGACGCTGTCAGCTTCGGCCAGCTACATTGCGGTGCCTGCGGCCATGCGGGTGGCCCTGCCCCAGGCGAACCCATCGGTCTATCTGACCCTATCGCTGGGCATCACGTTTCCGTTCAACCTGACCCTGGGCATCCCGGCCTATATCGCCCTGGGCACCTGGCTGGGAGGGGGAGGCTAGGCTATGCAAACATCAACGGCAAAGCGCATAGAAATCATGATCGAGGCGGTGATGGAGCGGCGTCTGACCCGCGCTCTGCGTGAGGCGGGGGCCACCGGGTACACAGTGTTGCCCGTTCTGGGCGGCAGTGGCGCGTCCGGGGATTGGAGCAGGGACGGCCAGATCAGTCGGGCCAGCGGCATGGTCAGCGTGGTCTGCGTCTGCGATCCAGCCAAGCTGGACACCTTGCTGCAAGCGGCCTTTGACGTGGTCGAACCCCATATCGGCGTGGTCTCTGTTGGCACGGTGGATGTGGTCCGCACGGACCGGTTCTGAACGAGCAGCCCGCCCGGCGGTCACCGCAAGATCTGGCGCACAAACCCGGGCCGCGGGCGGACCCGGCCATGGTTTTGCATCCGCAAAACCCCGCAGGCGCGCCTGCGGCTCGGCCCAAGGGCCGAGATGGCCCTCTGCCCCTTGCGCCAGACTTAGCCTTTTTTGAGAATCCTGCGGCCCAGAAGTTCGGCGATCTGGACTGCGTTCAACGCAGCCCCTTTGCGCAGATTGTCGGACACGCACCACAGGTTCAGCCCATTCTCAACAGTGCCATCCTGGCGAATGCGGCTGATGAACGTGGCATAGTCGCCCACGCATTCCACAGGGGTGGTGTACCCACCATCCTCGCGCTTATCGACGATCATGATGCCGGGCGCCTCGCGCAGGATATCGCGCGCCTCATCTTCGTCCAAGAACTCTTCAAACTCGATGTTCACCGCCTCGGAGTGCCCAACAAAGACCGGCACGCGGACGCAGGTGGCCGTCACTTTGATCTTCGGATCCACAATCTTCTTGGTCTCGGCCACCATCTTCCACTCTTCCTTGGTGGTGCCGTCTTCCATGAAATCGTCGATCTGCGGGATCACATTGAAGGCGATCTGCTTGGTGAATTTATCCGCCTCCTTCTCTTGCCCCGGGACGTACATGCCCTTGGTCTGGTCCCACAACTCGTCCATCCCATCGCGCCCCGCGCCCGAGACCGACTGGTAGGTGGACACCACAACGCGCTTGATCGTCGCCCGGTCATGCAGCGGCTTCAACGCCACGACCATCTGTGCGGTTGAACAGTTGGGGTTCGCGATGATGTTCTTCTTGGCATAGCCGTCGATCGCGTCCGGGTTCACCTC
>JBCBNR010000051.1:0-12091 GCA_039821665.1 Pseudomonadota bacterium | reverse complement strand
GGCGTACATATCAGGGATGATGACCGTGCCCTTTTGGCGCAAGATCTCATCGGCACCTGCGGTGACAGGGCCATTCGCCGCCTCGATGATCAACGGCGCTTGGATGCGCGCGGCATTGTCCATGTTGATCACCCCTTCCAGGGCTGCCGGGATCAGCACATCGCAAGCCTCTTCCAACACCTCAGCACCGTTTTGGGTATAGCGCTCGGCCCCGGCAAAGCCCGCGACGCCGCCGGTCTCGACGATATGCGCGCGCAGGGCGTCAACATCGAGCCCGCTTTGGTGCATCACCGCGCCATCCCGTTCGATCACGCCGATCACTGCTGCGCCGTCCTCTTCAGACAAGAATTTGGCCGCGTGATACCCTACATTGCCTAGGCCTTGGACGATCACGCGCTTGCCGTCGAGAGTGCCGGTGAGACCGGCCTTGGCCGCATCCTCGGGGTGGCGAAAGAAGGCCTGCAACGCGTATTGAACCCCGCGCCCCGTCGCCTCCACCCGGCCGGCGATGCCACCCGCATGGGGCGGCTTGCCGGTCACGCAAGCCGCGGAGTTGATGTCGGTGGTGTTCATGCGGCGATATTGATCGGCGATCCAGGCCATCTCGCGCTCGCCCGTGCCCATATCTGGGGCGGGCACGTTTTGCGCGGGGTTGATCAGGTCGCGCTTGATCAGCTCATAGGCAAAGCGCCGGGTGATCTGCTCCAACTCCTCAGGCTCCCAGGCGCGCGGATCGATGGCAAGCCCACCCTTGGAGCCGCCGAACGGCGTCTCCACCAGGGCGCATTTATAGGTCATAAGCGCGGCCAGGGCCTCCACCTCGTCCTGGTCCACATTGGTGGCATAGCGAATGCCACCCTTGACCGGTTCCATATGTTCAGAGTGGACCGAGCGATAGCCGGTGAAGGTTTGGACCTTGCCGCGCAGGCGCACGCCAAAGCGCACGGTATAGGTGGCGTTGCAAACGCGGATCTTCTCTTCCATCCCGGGCGGAAGATCCATCAGGGCGACCGCACGGTTAAACATCAGGTCCACGGATTGGCGGAAGGTGGGCTCGGAAGAGGGTTGCATGGAAAAACCTTTCTGGGCGATCGAAGGCATTTGGGAAATAGCTGCGACATTCTGTCAAACCCACACTGACCGAGGTCGCCCATCGAGACAAGCGGGGCTTTGTCAAACCGGGCCGCAAAAAGAACCACGGCCCTCGCTTGGGTGGATCTTTGGGCCCTATGGGCGCTGCCTCGGTGGTGAGGTCTTGGGGCATAGATCGCCCTCCCCCCGGCTTTGCGCGCTGGGGTCCGACAAGGGGCGTGTTGGGCGCATCATTGCGCACCAACGGGGTGCGACCACCAAGTGGTGCGATGCGCCACAGACGTGTGGTCCGTCACCTCCTTAGCCCGATTGCGCGGGTGAGGCTGGTTGCCCCAGCTTGTCGCCCTGCCTCGCATCTCGGATCACGGTCTTGATCGCTGCGAGCGGCACCGCCATGCCGAAGAAATGGCCTTGGGCGCAGTAGCAGCCTTTGTCGCGCAGGATCCGCGCTTGCTCGCGCGTCTCCACCCCTTCCGCGACGACATGGACACCCAGGCCCGCGGCAATAGACAAGAACCCATCCACAATCACCTCGGAGGCAGCATCGGAGCCAAGGGAGCGCACGAAGCTGTTGTCGATCTTGATCTCGTCGAAGGGAAAGCGGCGCAGGTGCTGGAACGACGCAAAGCCCGTGCCAAAATCGTCAAGCGAGACCCGCACGCCCATGTCCCGAAAACCCGCAAGCGCCTGGGTGACCTGATCCGATGCGCGCGAGACAAGCACGTTTTCGGACATCTCAAAGGTCAGTTTGTGCAACAGGTTCGGGTATTCGGCCAGCAGCCATTCGATGTCCTGCCGACCGTTGGCGGTGGCCAGACTAAGCTCCGAGACGTTGAGCGAGATGTTGTCCGGGTCCAGATCCGCCTTTATCAGGCCCTCCAGGTCGATCAAAACCCGACGCACCATTGTGAAATTGAAGTCGCTCAACAGCCCATGTTCGCCCAGCATAGGCAGAAAATCGTCGGGTGCCAACAGGCCCAGTTTGGGGTGGGACCAGCGCGCAAGCGCCTCGAACCCAACCAATTCCCCTGAGGCGAGCGCAATTTTGGGCTGATAATACGCCTCGAAGGCGCGGGTGCGCAGGGCGTGGACAAGGTCTTCTTTCTTGAGGTCCTCATGGCGTGGCGCATCGCGCACACCGTCATGGACCACCACCCGGTTTTTGCCCGTCTCCTTGGCGATGTACATGGCCATATCGGCGGCTTGGCTCAACTGCGTGCCGGTCGCCAATCCACGTGCTTGCAAGCCAACGCCGATGCTTGCGCCCACTTGCAAATGGGTGTCGCGATACTCCACCGCTTGACGCACCACATCGAGCAACCGGTCACCGATGCTTTTCGCCTCGGCCTCTGTGGTGATTTTGCTGTCGAGCACGACAAATTCATCCCCCCCAAGCCGTGCCACCAAAGCTGTGTCGCGCACATGCTGTTCCAAACGACGGGCCACGGTGCTAAGCACCAGATCGCCCGCACCATGGCCGAACGTATCATTGATCGGCTTGAACCCATCCAAATCGATGAGAAACAGCGCAAGATCCGCATCTTCGCGCCGCCGCCCCGACAACCGATCGCGCAGCTTATCCTCGAACGCACCGCGATTGATCAAACCGGTCAGCGCATCATGGGTGGCCATATATTCCAGTTCCAAAAGTCGAGAGGACGCTTCTTGGCGCGCGTCTTCCAGCGCGCGCTCCGTATCCTTTTGGCTGCTCAGCAAGTGTTTGAGGTGATAGACATAGGCCCCCGCCAGCAACAGCGGCAGCAACCATTCCACCAAACTGGGCCCGCGCACCGCCCCCCAGCCCACGAGCAGCGGAAAGACCATCAGAACCAAGGTGGACGGCACCATCGTGGCCCAATAAAACAAGCGAACCGAGGCATAGTTGGCGCTTAGATGCACCATCCCGCCCGTCAGCCAGATCAGCCCCAAGATCACGATGGACGTGGTGGGGTGCCAAGCAAAAACCAAACTGACGCTCATATAGATAGCGGTGGCTTGTGAGGCGAGGCCCGCGGCCAGCGCGATGTCCCACCCGATCAGCGCCGCACCACGCTTGCGCAAGCGCCGCTGCATCAAAGCCTCCAACGTCTCTTGATAGAGCATGGCACCGAAATAGACGGCGGCGATCATGGGGAAATCGACAACCACCAGAACACCCAGCACAAGCAGGAACACACCCACCCGCGTGCTGCGTTCGCGGTGGTTTATGCGCGCTTTGAGGTGCGCTTGGTGGCGCAAATCCGCGTTCAGGGGGCGTTTGAGCCAACCACCCATGCTCTCGATCTCCAGACAGGCCGGGCCGTCTTAGGGGATGAGAGGCAAAGGCAGGCTTAACGCCGCCCCCGCACCAAGCGCAAAGTTGTTAAAACTTAACGCGTCGTGCGGGGGCAGTGTTTGGGGCCAAACGTCAGTCGACGATGTCGTCAAAGACTTGGTTGGCCTCGGCCCGGGTGCGCAGATAGGCCGCCCGGCGGGTCACCGTTTCACCGGTCATTTGCCGGGCAAAGGGCGCCATTTGCGCGCGGAACGCGGTAAAGCTTTGCACCACTTCCGCGGTCTGCGGGCTTTCGCTCGACAGACCGCTCATGATATCGGCGACGATCTCGGCCACCTGGTTGTAAACGTCATCCGCGAAGCGGTGCACTTGGGTGCCATACTCCACCTGCATCTGGTTCAGCGCCGCGCCGGACCGGGCGGAGTATTCCGCGAGCATGGTCCGGTTTTCCGCCGCACACGCCGCTTGGATCATGGCCTGCTGGGCCGCATCCAGGCTGTTCCAGGTTTGCAGGTTGATGCCCAGCGCAGCACAGGTGCCAGGCTCGTGGAACCCAGGATACATATAGTGCCGCAGCACTTTATGGACGCCAAACTCCAAGTCGTTATAGGGTCCCACCCATTCCACAGCGTCGATCTCGCCCGAGAACAGCGCAGCAGGGATTTGCCCGCCCGGCAGGCTGACAGGCTCCGCCCCCAAGGCGCGGAAGATGTCAGCAGCAAGACCCGGGATCCGAATGCGGATCCCGCGCATGTCAGACAGGCTGCGGATGGGTTGGGCGTACCACCCGCCCATCTGTGTGCCTGTGTTGCCGCACATGAACCCTTTGATGTTGTAGTTGGCCGCCAGACGGTCCCAAAGTTGTTGACCGCCGCCCCGCTCCACCCAGGTGGAAAACTCCTGCGCGGTCAAGCCAAAGGGTACGGTTGTGAAGAAGTTGTAGGCCCGGTCGCGGCCCTGCCAATAATATTCACAGGCATGGTACATATCCGCGCCATTGCCCTGGCGCACCGCGTCGAAGCTATCGAACGCGCCCATCTTCTCGCCCGCAGCGAAATAGTCGATCTTTAGGGTGCCGCCGCTCATGGTGTTGATGCGGTTGGTAAAGCGTTCGGGCGTGGCCGCCAGGCCGGGCAGACCGCGCGGCCATGTTGTCACCAGGGTCAGTACCCGGGTGGATTGGGCATGCACCGCCGGGGCCGCCAGGGCCGGGGCCAGCGCAAGGCCGGTCAGAACGCGGCGGCGTCCGGTGGACGGCTGTGATGTCTTTGAGGGGGTCTTTGTCATGATAACCTCACATTCCCAGGGCCGCGGCGCGTTTGACGGTGAACAGGCCTTCGCCCACCTCGCTCCACCCGCTGACCTTTGACAGGAAGTCTTGGTAATTGAGCCAGATCGACGCGCCGATCGGGGACGCGGCGAAACGCTCGGACAGCGCATCGTGCGCAAGCCCTGCAAGCTCGGCATAGAGCGCATCAGAGATCGGCGCGGATTGGGTGCCCCC
Source organism: Pseudomonadota bacterium (assembly GCA_039821665.1). GTDB lineage: Bacteria > Pseudomonadota > Alphaproteobacteria > Rhodobacterales > Rhodobacteraceae > CANLSM01. The sequence goes on along the minus strand of JBCBNR010000051.1, from coordinate 7,220 downwards.
GCGCACAAGATCGCCAAACGCGCGCATCTCTAGATCCAGACGCTCGGTCATCATCGCTTCGGTCTCGGCCTCGCAGCAGGTGGTCAGGATCATCCGCTCCTCTTCCGACAAGCTGTCCCAGAGAGAGGCGTTGAATTGCAGTGCGATGGCGCGCTGAGGATGGAACAGAGAGGGGGTCACCAGGAACGGGAACGCTTGGCTGAGGCCAAGGCCCATATCGCGGGTCAGGCCGAAGCTGACGCTGGCACCGATCCCACCGCCATCCAGGACCACGGGAATAGCGCCCGCAGCCTCGACCGCGACAGCGCCTAGGCCTTCGGTGGCGATGCGCATGTTAGCGATGTCATCCCGGGCGATGAACGGCTTTTGGAACCAGCCACCAAAGGTGCTGCCGAAATCGCCGACCAGCACCGGCTTGATGCCTTGGGCGCGGGCCAAATCATCCCAGTCGCGCTGGCCACCGCCATGCTGCACCCACGCTTCAAACTCTCGCGGGTCCAGGCCAAAGGGGACGCTGGAGAACAGGCCAAAGGCCGGATCGAGGGGCATCAGTGTGTCCGGCCGGCCAAGGGCCGCGTCGGCGTTGCCGTTGGCGACGGTTTGTACCGCCTGCACAGGCGCGTTGGCGCCAGCGGCTTCCAAACGCAAGGTGCCGCGCGACACCAGGGCCACACGCTCGGCCAAGCGGGTCAGCAGGGCCGAGTATTCCAGGGCGCCATCCATGGCTACCACCGCCAATGCGCGAGAGCTTTGCGCCCGCGCCACGTTCGGCGCCGCCAGGGCCGCTGCCCCTGCGAGGCCAAGGCCCACTTGGCCCGAAAGCGCCTGACGTCGCGACAGTCTTCTTTCTGACATTTTCAGATCTCCCGATTCGCCTTGCATGGATAACTGTACAGCTTCGCGTCCGAAACCGAAGAATACCCACGCGACTATATCCGCAGGAGAGAGGTTAACGAAAAGTTTGCGACAGGAATGTGCCCGGACTCAGGCGCCCGCGCCTTTTTTTCGAACCTTGCCCCGGTGGGCCTGGGCTTGGTCCGGGTTCTCGGGCCAATCATGTTTGGGATAGCGGCTGCGCATATCTTTGCGCACATCCCCGTAAGAGCTGCGCCAAAAACCCGGCAGATCGGCGGTCACCTGCACCGGACGATGGGCGGGCGACAGCAGATGTAGGGTGATCGGCACCTGCTCGGGGCCTGCTGTGGGGTGGGTGGTCAGGCCAAAAAGCTCTTGCAGGCGAACTTGGACGGACGGGCGATCCTGGGCATAGTCGATAGGCAGGCGGGTGCCTGTGGGCGCGGTGAAGCTGGCGGGCGCCAGGCGGTCCAGGGTCGCGCGATGGGCAGGGCTGAGCTGTTGCGACAGGATCGCGGTCAGATCCAGGTCCCCCAGATCGTCAAGGCCCCGCGCGCCCGCCAGCATGGGCAAAAGCCAGGTTTCCAAGCGCTCCAGCAAGGTCTCGTCGCCAAGATCGGGCAGATCCGCGCCCTTGGCCCGAAGCCAGGCCACCCGAGCCTGCAATCGACGCGCCCCATGGGTCCAAGGCAGGGTGCCAAGGCCAAGGTCGCGCAGGGCGGCGAGAAGGGCCGGACCGATTTCAGCGTCGCCCGCCCCTTTCCAGTTTTGGTCGGACAGCACCAACGCCCCAAGGCGGGTCTGGGTGCGCGCCTCGATCCGGCGGTGGCGTTTGGACCAGCGACACAGGTTTTGGGTGCAAAGACGGTTGGGAAACAGCGCGCGCAGCTCTGCCTCGGCCACGGGCAAGGCTGCACGGATCAACGCCTCTTGCCGGTCACCATCCAAGGTGGCCGCCACCAACAGACGGGTGCCCACCATCGGGTCGGCGGGATCCAGCCGAGCGCCGGTGCCGCCCGACAGCACATAGCGCGTGCCATCCCCCGGGCGCACCAGCCCAATCCGGTCCGGATACGCCAGCGCCAGAAGCGCGCCTGAGCTGAGGTCCCGTCCCGCGCCGCTGAGCGGTTTGAGCCGTTTGAAAGCCGCGGTCACATCGCCCTTTGGCGCGCGCCCTGCCAGAAGATCGCGCAGCGCGGCCGACATATCCGCCGTGTCACCGATGGGCCCCCGGGCCTCGGCCAAGGCTGCCAAGGCGGCAGCCTCGGCCCCGCCCCCTGCTGCGATCATATGGGCAAGCCTGGGATGGGCGGGGATGCCCGCAAGCCGGCGACCTTGGGCGGTGATCTGGCCCTTGGCGTCAGTCAGATTGAGATCGAACAAAAGCTTTTGCGCCTCGGCCAGGGTGCCCTGGGGTGGTGGGGTCAGAAACCTAAGCCCTTCGCCCTGGGGTGTGCCCCATAGGGCAAGATCGAGGGCCAAGCCCGTTAGATCCGCCGCCGAAATTTCTGGCGGGGGAAAGGGGCCTAGCGCGCCCTCTTCCGCGCGCGCCCACATCCGATAGGCCCAGCCCGGGGCGACACGCCCCGCGCGCCCGGCCCGTTGGGTCGCCTCTGCCTTGGTCACCCGTTCGGTCACCAGCCGGGACATGCCTGTCGCAGGATCGAACCGCGCGCGCCGCGCCTGGCCGCCATCGACCACCACCCGCACATCCGGCACGGTCAGCGAGGTCTCGGCAATGGCCGTGGCCAGGATCACCCGGCGCGCGCCGCTTGGCGTCAGCACCGCTCGCTGCTGGGCAAACGGCAAACTGCCGTGGAGCGGCAGAACCTGAACACCTGGCGGCAATCGCAACGCGGCCTGGACCTGGGCAATCTCTCCCTTGCCCGGCAAAAAGACGAGGATGGAGCCTTCCGTCTCGTCCCACGCCTCGCCCACCCTCTCTGCAGTGGCCTGGGCGCGGGCCTTGACGGTGCGAAAGGTGCGCGGCGCATTGGCCCAGCGCATTTGCACGTCAAAGGCGCGGCCCTGGGCGCGGATCAGGGGCGCATCGCCCAAAAACGCCGCGATCGGCGCCGCATCGAGCGTGGCGGACATCACCAAAATCCTAAGATCCGGGCGCAAAGCGCTGCGCGCATCCAGGCTGAGGGTCAGGCCCAAATCGGCCTGCAAGGCACGTTCATGAAACTCATCGAAGATCAGCGTGCCGACACCGTCCAAATCGGGCGCCTCTTGGACCATGCGGGTCAAAACGCCCTCGGTGATCACCTCGATCCGTGTCTGAGGCGAGGTTTTGCGCGCCCCGCGCATCGTATAGCCCACAAGCCCGCCCACTTGGGCCCCCAAAAGATGGGCGATGCGCTCGGCTGCGGCCCGGGCCGCAACCCGGCGCGGCTCCAGCATCAGAATGCGACCCGGGCCGGGGGCATGGCGCAGAAGATAGGGGGGCACGGCGGTGGTCTTACCCGCCCCGGGCGGGGCTTCGAGCACGCACAACCCGTGCCCCTCCAACGCGGCGGCCACATCGCCCAAAACCGGCGTAATCGGCAGATCGGGGGATATGTCGGATGGGTCAGACGCCATGGCGCCTGTCTAGCGCCACGGGACCCGCTTGGCGAGCGGTCAGCGCCGCCGGGCCACCACCTTGCCAAACAGCGATTGGGTCTCGAACGCGGTCACACGCATGATGCCACCAGTCTCGGCAAATCTCAGCGTGAAAGAGAAGTTGGTCTTTTCCGCCATGTCCTTTGCGCGCCAGCCTTTGATCCGCGTGTAGGTGCCCGCGCAGCGCCACCCCTCGCCCGATTTTTGGCGCGCGCCCACCCGGATGCGCGAGCGTTTGGTGCCGTCAAAGATTTGAACTGTGCGCCCGCAGGCCTCGCCCACAGGGTTGTCCTGCAACAGCGCAAAGGTGGCGCTGACAGGGTCCAGCGCGCCTGCGCCTGCCGAAAGCGGCGCATCGTAGCTGCGGGTCTTGCGGGTGGGCGTATGGGTCAGCGAGACAGGTGCACCGTTCCGATAGGCCATCGTCACCTCGCGCGTGTCCCCCCTGGATTTCGAGACCGAGCGGTAGGACCGGGGCACCAGTGCGCCCGCCCCGTTCACAGCGCCTTGGGCTGTGCCGGAAAACGAAAACGACGTGATCGCCCCCACCAAGCCCCCCCCTTGTATGGCCCCACTGACCGCATAGGAAGTCGCATTCTGCTCGGCCGTCATCCGCAAGGACCCCACCGTAAAGCCCGCGATGGACACATCATAGGCCTGCTTGTCCGCAGCCACCGCACCGCCCGCGCAACAGGCCAACAGGGCGAGGGCGCTTAGTTTGGCCGACAGTTTCATGATTGGGATCCTTATGGTTGCTCGATAGGTTTTGCCCCAGCTTACCCTGAGATATGGGCCCCGCTTGACGCTGAGAAGGTGAGATGCCCTAAAAAGGCGGCGATTTGACGAAAGGAACGATCACTTTGTCCGCTCTGGCAGAAACACTCTGCAACGAATTGGTGGCGGGCAACCGCCGCGCGCTGGCCCGTGCCATTACGCTGGTCGAAAGCACCCGGGCCGATCACCGCGCCCAAGCGCTTGACCTGCTCAGCGTGTTGCGCGCCCGCCCTGCCCCGCACAGCCTGCGTTTGGGCCTGACGGGCACGCCCGGGGTCGGCAAATCCAGCTTCATCGAACGCTTCGGGATGGCGCGGGTGGAGGCGGGCGCCAAGGTTGCGGTTTTGGCGATTGATCCGTCCTCGGCCCGGTCGGGCGGGTCGATCCTGGGCGACAAGACCCGCATGGACCTGCTATCGCGCCATCCAAACGCCTTTATCCGCCCCTCGCCCTCGCTGACGACCCTGGGCGGCGTGGCGCTTCGCACCCGCGAGGTGATCCGCATGGTGGAGCATGCGGGCTTTGATCTGGTGATTGTCGAGACGGTTGGCGTGGGCCAGTCCGAGACGCTGGTGGCGGAGATGACGGATCTCTTTGTTCTGCTGATGGCCCCTGCGGGAGGGGACGAGTTGCAAGGGGTCAAGCGCGGCATCATGGAACTGGCGGACCTTGTGCTGGTGAACAAAGCCGATGGCGACTTGAAGGCCGCGGCCACGCGCACCTGTGCCGATTATGCAGGTGCGCTGCGGCTGATGCGCAAACGCGACGGGGATCCGGACGGCTTTCCCATGGCCCAAACCGTATCCGCCTGGGACGGCACCGGGTTAGAGGACGCTTGGGCCGCCATGGTCGCCTTGGCCACCTGGCGCAAAGAGCACGGGGTTTGGGACGCCCGCCGCGCCGAGCAAGAGGTCTCGGCCTTTCGTCAAGGCGTGGCGCAAGCCAGTCGCGCCTGGATCGAGGGGCATCCGGCCTGGACCGCTGCCATGGCTGCGTTGCGCGACGGGCGCGTCTCGCCCGAAGACGCTGTGCATGCGGTGATGTCGTCGCTGACCAAGCAAGCGTAAGGGGCCTGCAGCGCTGCGGGTGAGCGCAAGCGATCTTGCAACCCCAGAGGTCTTGACGGCGTGGCCTGGATGCCCTAGGCCCTGCCGCTCAGGATTCTTGCTGTGGCATGTGCCCGGCGCTACCGCTTAAACCGCTTTTGCGAAGGACCAAAACCAATGTCTCGCCGCTGTGAATTGACCGGAAAAGGTGTGATGGTTGGCAACAATGTGAGCCACGCCAACAACAAAACCAGACGTCGCTTTCTGCCCAACCTGAACGATGTGACCCTTGCCTCTGAAACCTTGGGCCGGTCGTTCAAGTTCAAGATCTCGGCAGCAGCCCTGCGCACTGTAGATCATCGCGGTGGATTGGATGCTTTCCTGGCAAAAGCCAAGGATGATGAGCTGTCCAGCAGCGCCCTGAAGGTCAAGCGCGACATCGAGAAGGCGCAAGCCTAAGCACTGGCCCTGCGGGCGCATGTCGCGCGCCCATCATCTAGACCGTCCGTAGCCCAGAAGCTACCTATGGGGACATGAGGAAACTCGTGTCCTTTTTCGTTGTGATGGGCCTGCTGCTGAGTGCAGGCCATACCGGGCTGGCCATTGGCTGGAACGCAGACGGGGCCCATCGGATCACCCTGTGCAAAGGGGCGACGATTGTCACCCTGCGCCTCACCGAGGATGGTACGGTGTTGCCGGATGTGTCGGTCTGTCCCGATGCGCTTGTGGGCCTGCCTTTGGTGCCCCCTTCGGTTGGTTTGCCCGCCAGGGTAGAAATCGCCCTGGCCCGCAGCGTCGGTCGTCCCTCTCTGGCCCTGCCGACCCAGCCCAATGCGACCAACCGCGCCCGCGCGCCGCCCCTCCAGGCCTGACCCAGACACTTAACTTTGCTGTTTCTCATGCCAACGGACCCGACCATGACACGCACCTTTGCGGCCATTTGCCTTGCGCTGGCCACCGCTCTTCCGGCTCTCGCCCAATCCTACATTGAAATCGACGACCCCTATGCCCGCGTCAGCCGCCCGAACGCCCCCACCGGGGCGGTTTTCATGACGCTCAAAAACACCGGCCCCACCGATGACAGGCTGATCGCGGCTGCCTTTGCAGGTGCGCGCAAGACCGAGCTGCACACCCATATCCTGAATGCACAGACCGGCGTTGCGCGGATGATCGAAGTCGAGGAGGGGTTTGAGCTGCCCGCAGGGTCCCTGACCCCGCTGGCACGCGGCGGCAAGCATATCATGCTTATGGGCCTGGACGCCCCGCTTGAGGACGGCGAAATGATCTCGCTTTCGCTGACCTTCGAGGGCGCAGGCGAAATCCAGGTGATGGTGCCCGTGGACAGCCGCCGCGCGCCCGATCATAGGGGGCAGGGTGGCCATGGCCATGGTCACGGGCACGGGCACGGGCACGGTGATGGCCACGGAACAGACGGCTAGCGCGCCAACATCTCGGCCACGAACGCAGGCACGGCCTTCGTCGCCTTGCCTGCGATCTGCCGATCAAACAGGCGCTGGGATGTGGGCTCTAGATTGATCTCGACCGTCTGCGCCCCATAGGCCTTGGCCGCGTTCACAAAGCCCGCCGCCGGATAGACCTCGCCCGAGGTTCCGATCGCCACGAACAAGGTGGCCTGCCTTAAGCTCGCCTCGATCTGATCCATGCCGTAGGGGATCTCTCCGAACCAGACCACGTCCGGCCGGGTCGCGGCGGCCCCGCAGGCCGGGCACGGGTCATCGGGTGCCATCACATCGGGTGCGGGCCATCGGTGGTCGCAGGACGCGCACAGCGCTTGGCCCAATTCCCCATGCATATGCAGGACTTTTGCGCCCGCACGCTCGTTCAGATCATCCACGTTTTGGGTGACCAGCAGGACCGGCACAGCGCTTTGCGCTTGCAACCGCGCCAGCCCAACCTGGCCCACCGAGCGCTGGCGCGGTT
>JBCBNR010000050.1:0-12178 GCA_039821665.1 Pseudomonadota bacterium | reverse complement strand
GACCAATGGTTCGTGAAAGCGGACGTGCTTGCCAAACCGGCGGTAGAGGCGGTGCGCGACGGACGTACGACCATTTTGCCCAAGCAGGACGAAAAGGTGTATTTCAACTGGCTGGAAAACATCGAGCCTTGGTGCATCTCTCGCCAATTGTGGTGGGGGCATCAGATCCCTGTTTGGTACGATGAAGACGGCGCCCAGTATTGCGCGATGACCGAGGCCGAGGCCCAAGCGCAGGCAGGCGACAAGACCCTAACCCGGGACGAAGATGTCCTGGACACCTGGTTCTCCTCGGGTCTTTGGCCCATTGGCACATTGGGATGGCCGGACAATACGCCGGAATTGCAGAAGTATTTTCCGACCAACACCTTGGTCACGGGCTTTGACATCATCTTTTTCTGGGTCGCGCGGATGATGATGATGCAGCTTGAGATGAAGGGCGAAGTTCCGTTCTCGACCGTGTATGTCCACGCGTTGGTGCGTGACGAGAAGGGTAAGAAGATGTCCAAATCCTTGGGCAACGTCTTGGACCCACTTGATCTGATCGACCAGTACGGCGCGGATGCTGTGCGTTTCACCCTGACCGCGATGGCCGCTATGGGGCGCGACTTGAAGCTGAGCACGGATCGCATCGCAGGCTATCGGAATTTCGGCACGAAGCTGTGGAACGCCGCGCGCTTTGCCGAGATGAACGACTGTTTTGCCCAGTACGACCCGCGTATGAGCGAGGACGGGCTCGCCTTTGATCAGATATCCGCGCCGGCGAACCGCTGGATTGTGGGCGAGACCGCCCGCGTGCGCGAGACCATTGACGCGGCACTCGCGGCCTATCGGTTCAACGACGCGGCGTCCGCGGCCTATACCCATGTTTGGAATCGGTTCTGCGATTGGTATGTGGAGTTTGCAAAACCCCTGCTGGCGGATGAGGCGACCAAGGCCGAGACGCAACAGGTCATGGCCTGGGCGCTGGATCAGTGTCTCATCCTGTTGCACCCCATGATGCCCTTCATCACCGAGCAGCTGTGGGGCGATCTGACCAAACGCGGCGGGATGTTGGTGCATGGCCAATGGCCCACCTACGCCGCCGCTGATCTGGCGGATGCCGACGCGGATGCCGAACTGGGTTGGGTGATCACCCTGATCGAAAGCATTCGGTCGATCCGGACGGAACTGCGGGTGCCTGCGGGCGCCAAAATCCCCTTGATCCAGTTGGAGCTGGACGCGGCAGGCACAGGCGCTTTGCAGCGCAATCTTGCACTGGTCGAACGGCTGGCGCGGGTGCCCGGCATCGAGCGTGCGCAAACAGCCCCCAAAGGGGCAGTGACCCTGCCGGTCAAAGGCGGCGTCTTTTGCCTGCCCCTGGCAGAGCATATCGACCTGGAGGCCGAGACCGCCCGTTTGGACAAGGCCACCCAAAAGCTGGACAAAGAACTTGGGGGTCTGCGCGCCAAGCTGGGCAACGAGAAGTTCTTGGCTGGTGCCCCTGAGGCGGTGGTTGCAGATCAAAAGACCCGGCTGAGCGAGGCCGAAGACGAGATGGAGAAGCTGCGCGCCGCCAAGGCGCGTCTGGCCGAACTTGCCTAAGCCGCTGGCAGACAGGCAGGGGTTCATCTGGCTACTCTGCGCATTGGCAGCACTGACGGCGCTGTCCATCGATATCATCTTGCCCGCGACCAGCATCATTGCGGACGCCTTGGGCGTAGACGAGCGGTTCGCGGCCCTGACCATCGGGGCCTATCTGGTGGGCTATGGTCTTGGGCAGGTGATCTGGGGTCTGATCTCGGACGCGTATGGGCGCTCGCCCGCGCTGATCTGCAGCTTGCTGGGCTTTGCTGCTGCGACCTTGGGCTGCGCGCTGGCCACGGAGTTCTGGGTGTTGGTCGTGTTGCGCTTGCTTCAAGGGATGTGCGCAGGCGCGCCGGTCGTGGCCCGGGCCATTGCGCGCGACATCTCCAGCGGGCCACGGCTGGGCGAGATTTTGAGCCTTCAGATGATTTTGACCACCATCGCCCCGCTGTTTGCCCCGCTGCTGGGAGCGGTTTTGACCACCCATTTGGGGTGGCGCGCGAATTTCGTGTTTCTGCTGGCGGTCTCCATCCTTTTGCTGGTGCTTTGGCTGCGCATCGGGGCCGAGACGGTGCCGCATCGCAGGCCCGAGCGGCTGCGCCTAGGGTTCGTGCGCGCAGCGGCCGCGACGCTGTTTGCGCGCCCTGCCTTTGTCCAGGGTTTGGGGGCCAGTGCTGCGGGCTTTGCCGGCTATGCGTCGCTGTTGTCTTTGGGGGCTGTGGTTGCGGATCAGGCCTATGGTTTGGGGCCCGGCGGCTTTGGTCCGTTGTTTGTGTTGGCGGCGCTGGGGTTGAGCTTGGGCATCGGGTCGTTTCGGATGCTGGTGCGCAAGCTGGGGGCGGCCCGCCTGCGTCTGGTGATGTTGGGCGGAATGGCCCTGTCGGTTCTTGTGCATCTTGTGTTCTGGATCTCGCCCGTGGCCCTTGTGCCATTTTGGGGGGCGGTGTGCCTGTTTACCTTTGTGTTCGGGCTGATCCTGCCCTGGGGCCAGGCGCGCGCGATGGAGGTGGCGGAGGAAACGCCAGGCTTTGCCGCCTCGCTGATCGGGGCCACGGTGATGGTCGGCGGGGCTGCGGGTGCCGCGGTTGCAACCGCGCTTTTCACCGGAACAGCCGGGGCGATCAGCGGGACCATGGTGCTGGGGGGCGGGCTGTCTTTGGTCTATCTGTGGCGCGCGCGAGAGCGTTAGGGCACGACCCGGTCGATCAGGCGCATGGCCCCAGTGCGATCCACCACAAGACGCACCATCTGACGCGGTCTTGCCCGTGCAATCAAAGCTGGTGCTGCGCGGGCGACCCCGAGTGCGGCGAACCCTTTCAGCACGGTTCTTCGGTTTGGTTTCAGTGTCATACAGTGTCACGTGGGGCCTCAAGCCACGCGGATCATGGGGGAAATAGGACCTCACCCTTCCCCCCAACTGGGCGCTGGGGTAAGCACATCGCGCAGATGCAACCACACATAGGTGGGCCATGACCCGACTGACATCCCTGGCCGAAAGCCTGCCCGCGACGGTTCCTTTCGTAGGCCCCGAGACGCAAGAGCGTGCCCGGGGCATCGCATTTGCCGCGCGCTTGGGCGCCAATGAGAGCGTCTTTGGCCCCTCGCCTCGGGCGGTGGACGCGATGGCCACAGCGGCGGGCGACGCGTGGATGTATGGCGACCCCGAAATGCATGATTTACGCGCAGCACTTGCCCAACATCACGATGTGCCACCCGAGGCGATCATGTGCGGCGAAGGGATCGATGGTTTGCTGGGCACCTTGGTGCGTCTGCTCGCGGGGCCGGGTGATGCGGTCGTCACCTCTGCCGGGGCCTATCCTACGTTCAATTACCATGTGGCCGGGTTCGGCGCGGCTTTGCACACGGTGCCCTACCACCAGGATCGCGAGGATCTAGACGCGCTCTGCGCCAAAGCGCGGGACGTGGGGGCAAAGCTGGTCTATCTGGCAAATCCCGACAATCCGATGGGCACCTGGTGGCGCGCAGACGCGGTGGCCGCCCTGTTGGACGCTCTGCCCCGGGGAACGCTGTTGTGCCTGGACGAGGCCTATGTGGATTTCGCCCCAGCGGATGCTGTCATGCCCTTTGACGTGATGGACGGACGGGTGATCCGAATGCGCACCTTTTCCAAGGCCTATGGGCTTGCGGGTGCACGGGTGGGTTATGCCCTGGGCACTCCGGAGCTTATTGCGGCGTTCAACCGGGTGCGCAATCATTTCGGGGTGGGTCGGGTGTCGCAAGCGGGTGCCTTGGCGGCGCTTAAAGATCAGGCTTGGCTGACCCAGGTGGTGGTCGAGACGGCAACCGCGCGACAGCGCTTGGACAGCATTGCCCGGGCGCATGGACTTGCCACATTGCCGTCTGCCACAAATTTCGTGGCCATCGATTGCCAGCAAGACGGGGCGTTCGCGCGCCGGGTGTTGGCGGAATTGCTGGCACGCGGGGTTTTTGCGCGCATGCCCGCTGTGGCACCGTTGGACCGTTGCGTGCGCATTGGCGCGGGGGCTGCGTCGGATTTAGACGCCTTCGAAGCGGCCCTCGGCCCGGCGTTAAGCGCTGCGGCTGAAGCGTCATAGCGCGGATGGCGCCCTGGACCGCACCCCTGTGGTCAACCGCTGCACACTCTGCTCAGCCCAAGGGCTGGGCCTTAGGCGACGAGCGCTTCGGCCGCACGTTCCAAACCGCCCTTGCCGTGGGGGATGCCCAGGGCTTTTAGGCCCGTCTCGATGGTGCCGAGTGTGCCCATCAACATCGGTGGGTTGAGATAGCCCATATGCCCGATGCGGAACAACTCGCCAGCATTTTGAGCGCGCGCATCGTCGATGCCCAGGCCGATACCCAGGGTCAGGCTGGCCTCGGTCTCGCACCATTTGCGCAGGCGCGAGGCGATGTCGCCTTCGGTTCGGATGGTGGTCACAGCGGTGGAACGGTGCTTTGGGTTGGTGACATTCAGGGCAAGCGCGTTGCCCTCGCCCCAGGTCTCGACCGCGCACCATACCGCGCTGGCCATCCGCGTGTGACGCTGCCAAACCGCCTCGATCCCCTCGGCCATGATCAGGTCGAGTGCTGCGCGCAAGCCGTAAAGGTGATGGGTGGGCGCGGTGCCGCAGAACAGTTGATAGAACAGCTCGGGCCGGGTGCGTGTGCGCCAATCCCAATAGGACGAGACGCGGGGCATGGCGTTGCGCACCTGGTCGGCGCGCGCGTTGAAATAGACAAAGGCAAGGCCGGGCGGCGTCATCAATCCTTTCTGGCAACCGGTGACCATGACATCGACGCCCCAAGCGTCCATCTCGAACGGCTCGCAAGCGAGGCTGGCGATGCAATCGACCTGCAGCAGCGCCGGGTGCTTGGCCGCGTCGAGGGCGGCGCGCAGGCCAGGAATGTCATTGCGCAATGAGGTGGAGGTGTCGGTGTGCACGCTCAGCACCGCCTTGATGCGGTGATCGGTGTCGGCGCGCAGCCGCGCCTCGACCTGGGCCAGATCGTTGGGGGTGGCGTTGCCGAAATCCATCATCTCGACCTTAACGCCAAGCGCCTCCGCCATTAGGGCCCAGCCTTTGCCAAAACGCCCTGTGGCAAGTACCAGCGCGTGGTCGCCAGCCGACAGCGTATTGGCAATCGCGGCTTCCCAAGCGCCGTGTCCGTTGGCGATGTAGTAGGCGACGTTTCCGTCCGTGCGGGCAACCTTACAAAGGTCCTCACGCATGGAGAAAGCCATGTCGACCAGCTCGCCTTCATAGATATTGACTTCGGGCCGGTTCATGGCCTGTAGCACGCTTTCAGGAAAAACCGAGGGGCCTGGGATGGCTAGAAACGGACGACCGTGGGCGAGCGACATGTGCAAGGCTTTCGTGTTGGAGGATCCCTTTTGGTCTTAATACGTCAGACCATTTGGTAAAGGTAAAATCGTGTCCCTAGCGTGGGTCCTTGGGTGGGGTATACTCCTGTGCCAGTTTGGTGGGCGATGCGCCCAGAAAATAGCGGCTGAGCAGGATCAAGTTTTTGGCACCGCGTTTCAACCAACCCTCGGCCTCATAGCGCCTAGCTGACGTGGTCACGGTCAGATCCAAAGGCCTTAGGTGCCCCCGCAAAGCCCGGGCAAGGGCAACGTCTTCCATGAGAGGAATGGCGGGATAGCCGCCGGAACTGGTATAAAGGGACTTCGACAAAAGAAGCGTTTGGTCACCGTAAGGAAGGCCAAGGACACGGCTGCGAAAGGCGGCCCATCTTTCTGTCCATCGGGGCCACAGTCCTTTGGCGTTAAAGCGTAATTTGCCATAGTGGGCGGAGGTGGGTGCAGTCTCCAGGGCGGTCGAAACTGTCTCGGGCCAGGACGAAGGCAGGCGACAATCGGTGTGACAGATCAACAGGAACGGAGCGCGGGAGGCAGCACAGCCGGCGGCAAGTTGCGTGCCGCGACCGGGAGGCGACGTGATCAGAGTGGCGCCCACCTCTTCCGCAATTTGTGCAGTGTCATCGGTGGAGCCACCATCCGCGAAGATCACTTCAGCCACCAGACCCGACTGGACGCCTTGGGTGAGATCCGCCAAAATCGGCGCAAGCTCATGTGCCGCATTCAAGGTCGGCAGTATGACAGAAAGGGGCGCGGGCATTGCGGGCTCCGATTGTTAACGGACCAAGTGTCCTAATCAGAGAGAGTGTAGGAGTGTCAAAGGCAGTTTGGGCAAAGGACCGGGCAATTCTTAAGGCATCGGGCAAAGATGCCCGTGGATTGCTGCAAGATTTGGTAACAAACGATCTGGATGGCACGGCTAATGGTTTGGTCTACACCGCGCTGTTAACCCCGCAAGGGAAATACCTGTTCGATTTTTTCGTCAAAGCGTCCGGGGATGATCTGCTTTTGGACGTCTCGGTGGATCGGGCGGATGCTTTGTTGACGCGGTTGTCACTGTATAAATTACGCGCCGATATGGTTTTGGAAAGGGCAGATCTCTCCGTTGTGCTTGGGTTGGGACCGGGGCCTGAGGGCGCATTGATGGACCCCCGACATGAAGGGCTTGGCTGGAGACTTTATACGGATGATCCAAAGGCGCGTGTGACCAACGCGGAGCCTTGGAGCGATGAGGAAAGAACTGCCCTTCGTGTGGATCTTGCGATCCCCGAAGCGGGACGAGAATTGGTTCCAGATCAGAGCTTTATCCTGGAGATGGGTTTTGAGCGCTTGGCCGGAGTGGACTTTCGCAAAGGTTGCTATGTGGGCCAGGAGGTCACGGCGCGCATGAAGCACAAGACCGAGCTGAGACAGGGCTTGGTTGCCGTCCAGTTGGAGGGGGAGGGGGCTAAAGAAGGGACAGAAATTGTGCGAGACGGGAAAAGTGTGGGCCAGCTTCACAGCATCGCAGGAGATCGGGCCTTGGCCTATTTGCGATACGATCGCGCAGGCGACGGTATGGTTGCGGGACCTGTCAAAGTCAGCATGCTTCCCTAGCCTCCTGCAAAAGAGCAGTTGGTTAAACTATCAGACAGTTTAATAGGCGTGCGCGACCTGCCGCCCGTTCTATGCAAATCGACTGACGTTTTAAGGGTTTGGGCGCTGCTTGTGCCCGGGCGGTGGGTTCATATCTGCCGACGAAAGGCACGCAACGCCAAGCGAAGGTCATCGGCTCAACACGCGTGAATTTGAGACACTGGTGCGGTTTGAACCAAAAAAACTCTCCCTTGCCCGAAAGTACCGCCGGGGCGTTCCTTTGACATCTTTGACCCACCTTTCATGCCAAAACGAAGACCGAAGGACGGTCGGTGACGGCTGAGTGAAGGCCGGAGAGTGCCTCCTCACGTGTGTGAGTGCGTCTGGCTTTGGCCAGGTTGCGCTGTGCAAGAGGGGGGCTGCCCAAGAGCATTTGCTGTTGTTCGGGAGCGCGCTTCCGGATGGCTAAGGAGCGCCCGGTGACGGCCAATGGCGTGCTTAAAGACTTCCCGGACGAGCCCAACTGAGGCGAGGGAGCGCTTGGCGATTTCCAGTACGCGCGTACCGTTGACTGTAAAGCGCCGGGCGAACGCGGGGCAATGCTGGGCGCCGGCTAGGGAGCGCAAAACGACGGCTGGGGAGTACTCGGCGACGGCATCTTGCCATGGCCAAGTGTGCTGTGGGCGAAAAGCAAAAATTAGCCCGATGTTGGTTAGTAAGAACCAGGCCAGGGTGGAGCAATGATGGACATCTGTAAGAACGCGCACAGCAACGGACAGAGAGAATCGGGCGGGGGCTAAGGGTGCTCTAGGCGATTTGCAGAAAGCGCTTGGCGTTGGCCAAAGAGCACTGGTCGATGGCGGGGCAGCAGAGGGCGCCCGCTGTCGAGCGGAAAGCGGTTGCTGGGAACACTGGACGGTGGCGAAGGGTGCTCTGGCCGATTTGCAGAAAGCGTCTGACGTTGGCCAAGCTTCACGTGGCAAGGGCGGGGCAGTCCAGGGCGCTCGTTGGTGAGTGCAGAGCGGCTGCTGGGCATCGTAGGGCGATAGCATCGGGCGCACTGGGCATTTCTTGAGCTTGTCAAACGATAGCAAAGACGCTTTGGGCGATTTTGAGGGTGCGCCGGGCTGCGGCGGGGTGAGGGCGAGCGCCCTGCAGATAAGGCAACGCGACAGACAGGGAGCATTGGGCGAGGGCAATGGGGACGTGGGCGACTTCCGGGCCTTGCCGAGCTATAGCCAAATGCGCCCTGGGCGTTGCCCGGGCAGCGTTGAGCGGTTTTGAGGGACACGGCACGCGAGGGCCACGATTCGCTAAACCGGGGCAATGAGCATCTCGCTCTGGCGAAGAGGCATCGAGCTGTCGTCGGAATGCGTCAAGTGACGGCTTGGACGCATCAAACCAGGGCCCGAAGCCTCTGACTGAGCGCAACACAACTCAGGTCGTCCCGTCGTGAGCGCCACGCGACTGCGAGGGAGCGTCAATCGATGTAACAGGTTCTGTGACCCGGTTTTGTGATCCGATAGTGTCTGTGGGTCTGTTCTGCGTGGGGTTGCCTGCGATGGCTGCACAGGACCGTCAGCACCCCCCGATGCGTGGTCCGCGCGCGTTAAGCGCTTCGCAACAGGGTCGCAAACGAATCGAAATGCGCCTCGCCCGCGGCGATCACCGTGCCGGTCGTCAACGGAGTGCCCCCAGGGACCACGGTGTCGACCAAGCCACCCGCCTCTCGCACCAACAACAGGCCAGCGGCCATGTCCCAGGGCTTCAGACCGACCTCCCAAAACCCGTCATAGCGGCCTGCGGCCACATAGGCCAAGTCGAGCGCTGCCGCCCCCCAACGACGCAGGCCCGCGCATGCCGGAGAGACCTTGGCAACCTGACGCAAGAATTGCGGTAAGTAGGGGTTGCCGGCAAACGGAATGCCGGTCGCAAAGATCATCTCCATCATATCGCGGCGGCCCGAGACACGGATACGACGCTCGTTCATCCAAGCGCCGCCGCCCTTCTCTGCGGTGAACAACTCGTCCTTGACCGGGTCGAGAATGACGGCAGAGACAATCTCTCCCTTATGTTCCAATGCGATGGAAATGGCCCAATGGGGCAACCCGTGCAAATAGTTGGTGGTGCCATCCAAAGGATCGACGATCCAGCGGCGGGTGGGGTCGCTGCCTTGCACCTCCTCGCTTTCCTCGCCCATCCAACCATAGTTTGGCCGGGCTGTGGTCAAATCCTCGCGGATCAGTTCCTCGGCCTTTCGGTCCGCGCGGCTGACGAAATCCCCCGGCCCCTTGGCAGAGACTTGCAAATTCTCCACTTCGCCAAAGTCACGGACCAAAGAGCGTCCGGCACGGCGAGCCGCTTTGACCATAATGTTGAGATTGGCACTGGCGTTTGACATCACGGCTCCGCTGGGTAAGCGCACCCCGCATAGAGCGCTGCGAACGCTTTGCCAAGGCATGCCTGTGGGAAAGATCGCGCTAGGACTCTACAGCGTGGTAAAATCGGACTATCGTTAAAGTTGTGCTGATCTAACAAGGTATCCACTTATGGCTAGGCCACCCGCCGCTGTGCCGACCCTCAAGCGCGCGCAATTGCGTGTGTTGGGCCTGTCCGATTTGCACATGAACATCGATGGCTATGACTATTTTCGCGATGAGATCGGCCAGGGCGGTGGGCTGGCGGCCCTGGTGCCGTTGATCGAGACGGCCCGCGCCGAGGTGGCCAACTGCGTTTTGTTCGACAATGGCGACACGATCCAGGGCTCGCCTTTTGCAGATGTGGCGGTGGCCGCGCCCAAGCTGTGGCCGGGGGGGGTGCATCCAATGGTGGCTGCATTGAACGCGCTGGGTCTGGACGGCGCCACCTTGGGCAATCACGAGTTCAACTATGGCATCGCTTACCTTCACACGGCCCTTGAGGGTCGCGCCTATCCCTTGGTTTGTGCCAACATTCGAACGCTTGAGGGGGACAACCTGTACCCGCCCCATGTGATTCTGACCCGCGCGTTGGTGGATGACCAGGGTACGTCCCAGTCCATCAAGATCGGTCTGTTTGGGGTCTGCCCGCCCCAGATCTTAAAGTGGGACCAGCCCTTGCTTGAGGGCAAGATCGAGGCCGAGGACATGGTCGAGGCAGCCTGCCGCGCGGTCACGCAGTTGCGCGCAGCAGGCGCCGAAATTGTGGTCGGCCTGTCCCATTCGGGAATTGTGGACCATCCGCATACGGCCCTGATGGAAAACGCCACCCACATCATTGCACAGCGGGCAATGCCAGACGCGTTGATCGCGGGACACACCCACAAACGCTTTCCCGACACCGCTCCAGGGTTGATCCATGGGGTGCCCACGGTGCAGCCGGGCTTTTGGGGCAGCCATCTGGGCGTGATCGATCTGGATTTGACGCACGGGCCTGCCGGGTGGGAGGTGGTCTCTGCCCAGGCGCATTTGCGGGCAGCGCCCAGGGGGCCTGCACACTCCCCCCGATTTGCGCACCTTACGGCAGATCTTCATGCAAAGACCCAGGCCCAGATCCGCCAACCTGTGGCCCATATCCAGGCACCGCTGACCTCGTATTTCTCGCAAATCGCCCCGACCCTCAGTGTTGATCTGGTGCTGCAGGCCAAATCTTTCTGGGGGAGGGAGATTTTGGCTCAGACTCTGGATCGCCCGGTTTTGGCCGCGGCAAGCCCGTTCAAAGCTGGGGGGCGTGCGGGCGCGGACCACTATGTCGATATTGAGCCTGGAGCGTTGCTGCAAAAGCACGTGGGCGACTTATATTTTTACCCCAACACGCTGGTGATCTTGCCGGTGACCGGGGCGGTCGTGAAAGAATGGCTCGAACGCTCAGCCTCGCAATTCAACAGGATCGAGCCGGGCGCCCGGGACCTGCCGTTGTTGGCAGAAGATCACGCGGCCTACGATTTCGATGTGATCAGCGGTGTGAGCTATCGGTTCGATCTAAGCAAGCCTGCGGCCTTTGACGGGTTCGGTGCGCGCCAGGACGGGCCCGGACGGGTGGTGGATTTGCAGTTTGACGGCGCTGCACTGGACCCAAAAGCGCAGTTTTACCTTGTCACCTCGGGCTACCGGGTGGGCGGTGGCGGCGGGTTCCCGGTCGCACAAGCCGGTGCCCCCTTGGGGGTGGAGGCAACGCCGGCGCGCACCGCCCTGGCCCGGTATCTTGCGCAGACCAAGCCCCTGCCAACTGTGCCCAGGCCTGTGTGGTCGTTCGTTCCCCAAGACGGGGCCAGTGCTTGGTTCGACACCGGGCCGGGCGCGCGCAAGGGCGGGCATGCGTTGCCCAGCAATGTGCGATATCAGGGCCCGGTCGCGGATGGTTTTGACAGATACATCCTCCACTTCGATGGTTGATGCACAGCCTGCGGCAGGCACAGCCCTGAAACCCGCTGGCTGTGCCCAAGCCTTCTGCCACGCGCGCCTGTCAGAGTGGCTTTGCCTCGCGCACTTTTAGGCGGGTCAGGCGATTGCGGTCGCGGGCCATCACCTCGAACCGAAAGCCATGGAAGACAAATACCTGCCCATCAGTAGGGATGGTTTGGGCCTCATGGATCACCAGACCTGCCACGGTGTTTGCCCATTCGTCCGGCAAGGACCAGTCGCAGGCGCGGTTGATGTCGCGAATGGTCATAGAGCCATCCACGACGATAGAGCCATCGCGAGCCCGGGTGATCTCCACCTCCTCCTGGTCATGCTCGTCAGAGATTTCGCCGACGATTTCTTCCAGAATATCCTCCAGCGTAATCAGGCCCTGCAATGCACCATATTCATCCACCACCAAGGCAAAATGCGTATGGCGGCGCAGAAACTCGCGCATCTGATCGTCCAGCGACGTGGTTTCGGGCACAAAGTAGGCCTCCATCGCTACTTGGGTTACGTCGAAGCGGTCAAGCGCCGAAATGCCCTCGCCCGAGCCACGCACCAGCGTATCGACCGCGCGCAGCAGGTCCTTTGCGTGGATGACGCCGATGATGTTTTCGGGATCCTCGCGATAAACGGGGATGCGGGTGTAGGGGCTTTGCAAACACTGGCTCAGGATGTCTTGGGGTGCGCTGTCCGCATCGATCATCTCGATGTTCTGGCGGTGCAGCATGATCTCTTCGACCGTGCGGTCGCCCAAGTCGAGCGCGCCCAGGATGCGGTCACGGTCTTCCTTTTCCACCAC
>JBCBNR010000049.1:0-12218 GCA_039821665.1 Pseudomonadota bacterium | reverse complement strand
AGCGTCGCTGTGGTCGAGCGGTTGTCAGGGTGCCTGCGGGCGCTTGGTGCGGAGCTAGCAGAGCCCGGGGGGTTCACGCGTCGCGCGTTGGACAACGGGCGGATGGATTTGACCCAGGTCGAAGGTCTTGCGGATCTTATCGATGCGGAGACGGAAGCACAGCGCAGCCAGGCGCAATGGGTGGCCGAAGGTGGACTGTCAGAGGTGATAGAGGGGTGGCGCGCCAAACTGGTGCGCGCTCGGGCCCTGTGCGAGGCAGTGATTGATTTCGCGGACGAGGATGTGCCCGTTGACGTCTCGCGCGAGGTGCGTGCGTTGGTCGAGACCTCGATGGCTGAGATGACTGCTCGGCTGCGTGGTTCGGCCGGGGCGCAGGAGGTGCGACAGGGGTTTGACGTGGCCCTCGTTGGCTTGCCGAACAGTGGAAAGTCCACGTTGGTGAATGCGATTGCGGGGCGTGAAGTAGCACTGACGTCCCCGATCGCGGGGACGACGCGGGATGTGTTGGAGGTACGCCTGAACCTCAAGGGTCTACCTGTGCGCGTGTTGGACCTTGCGGGAGTGCGAGAGACCGACGATCAGGTGGAGGGGCTGGGCGTATCGCGAGCAATGGAACGGGCCAGGGCCGCACCGTTGCGTATTTTTTTGATGGATGAGAAGGGCCAACTTCCCGAAGGTTTGGAGCGCCGGACGTCGGACATTTTGGTTCAGGGTAAGGCGGATTTGGGTGGTCATGGCGTGTCTGGTTTGACCGGGCAGGGGCTCGACCAGTTGTTAGAGGCGGTGTATGACCGCCTGAAGGATCGCGTGCTGGGCGATGAACGGCTGACCAGGGATAGGCATGTGGTAGCGCTAGAGGCGTGTCGTGCGAATTTGTGCGTGGCGCTAGGTTTGCTGGGCGACGGCGGCGTAGAGGATCTGATCGCTGAGGAGCTGAGAGCTGCGACGCAGTGTTTAGATCGCATTATAGGGCGTGTAGACGTGGAAGACCTACTAGATGTTGTGTTTCAGAGCTTCTGTATCGGAAAGTAGGGGGTGTTTCACGTGAAACATGAATTCGATGTAATCGTGATTGGTGGCGGCCATGCTGGGACGGAGGCCGCCCATGCCGCCTATCGCAAAGGTGCGTCCGTTTTGCTGGTGACCCACAAGTTTGAGCGCTTGGGCGAGATGTCCTGCAACCCCGCAATTGGCGGTCTTGGTAAAGGGCACCTAGTGCGGGAGATTGACGCCCTGGATGGTTTGATGGGGTGGGCTGCAGACCAAGCGGGAATACAGTTTCGTCTGTTGAACCGTCGCAAGGGCCCGGCCGTGCAGGGCCCAAGAACACAAGCGGACAGGATGTTGTATCGCCAAGCTATGCAGTCGGTTTTCCAGGGCTTGGAGGGTTTGAGTGTCCTTGAGGGGGAGGTTGTTGACCTCTCGCTCAAAGGGCAGAAGGTCACTGGAGTTGTTTTGTCTGACGGCGTAACGGTCCACGCGCGCACCGTTGTGCTGACGGCGGGGACATTTCTGCGCGGTGTCATCCACATTGGGGATCATAGGCGAGAAGGTGGACGTTGGGGCGATGCGGCGGCGTCTCCCTTGGCACAGAAGCTTGACGCGTTGAACTTGCCGCTTGGACGGTTGAAAACGGGAACACCGCCTAGGTTAGACTGCAGGACGATCGCGTTTGATGGATTGGCACAGCAAGCTGCGGACGACGAACCGACACTGTTTTCCTTTCTGTCGGAAAGGGCGGTTGCTCCGCAAATTGCTTGTGGGATCACCTATACGACGGAGAGGACGCATGACATTATCCGTGCGAACCTTGCCAAGTCGGCCATGTATGGCGGGCATATTGACGGTGTCGGGCCAAGATACTGCCCATCAATAGAGGATAAAGTAACGCGGTTCGCTGAGAAGAACGCGCATCAGGTGTTTTTGGAGCCTGAATCGCTCTCTGACAATGTGATTTACCCCAATGGCATTTCGACGTCCTTGCCGATAGAGGTGCAAGAGGCTTACGTCAAATCGATTCCAGGATTGGAGAAGGTGGACATCCTCCAGCCGGGCTATGCGATTGAGTACGATTATGTCGACCCAAGATCGCTGTCCCGCACGTTGGAGCTCCATGCTTTGGGAGGGCTATATCTAGCGGGTCAAATCAACGGAACCACAGGATATGAGGAAGCTGCCGCTCAAGGATTGGTTGCCGGGTTAAATGCGGCAAGTCAAGCGTTGGGGCATGAGCCCTTTATTCTGGACCGTTCAGAGGGTTACATCGGCGTCCTCATCGATGATCTTGTGAGCAAGGGGGTCTCTGAGCCCTACAGAATGTTCACCTCTCGAGCTGAGTATCGGCTTTCTTTGAGGGCGGATAATGCGGATCAGCGGTTGACCCCTGTGGGGATTGAACACGGGTGCGTGTCTGACCACCGCAAGAAGGCGTTCGAAAGTAAAAGTGATGCATTGGCATCAGCGGTTGCCAAGCTCAACGAGATAGCTGTCACACCTAATCAGGCGCGCAAGATCGGGATTAACGTTAATCTGGACGGAAAGAAGCGCTCCGCCCTTCAATTGCTGAGTTTCAAGGATGTGGAGTTCGAGGATCTTTCCAAGAACTGGCCTGATCTGAGGGACATCTCTGCAGATATTCAACAGCAAGTTTCTTATGACGCCCGGTATGCCAGTTACATAGACCGACAAAATAGGGACATCGCGGCGCTTAAGAAAGAGGAGGCTTTGGTGTTGCCGACTGATATGGACTATTCCAACATAGCTGGCCTGTCCAATGAAATTGTTGAGAAACTTGAACGGGTTAGGCCAGAAACACTTGCGCAGGCTGGTCGCATTGATGGTGTTACACCGGCCGCTTTGACAATACTACTCGCCGCCATCCGGCAGGGAGCGCTCCGGAAAAGTGCGTGACCTGCTCGAGGATGTTTGCGGCCGCTCTGTTTCACGTGAAACATACGACAAGCTAAAGGCCTTCGAGGGGCTGGTCCGAAAATGGACAAAAACCATAAACTTGGTTTCCAAGAGCTCGACCAAAGACCTTTGGGCACGACATATCTTGGACAGCGCGCAACTCCTCCGATACGCCCAACCGACAGAGGGCGCCTGGGTAGATCTTGGAACGGGCGGCGGTTTTCCTGGAATTGTAGTAGCGATTCTGTTGGAGGAGGATCCGCGCCCCTTCTATCTGGTTGAAAGCGATACCAGAAAGGCCGCTTTCCTGCTCAATGCAGTGCAAAATCTGAATCTGTCCGCACAGATCCTGCCAGAAAGGATCGAGAACTATTCCGGGCCTCGTGCGGCAACCTTGTCGGCGCGCGCGCTTGCCCCTTTGCACGCTTTGCTCGACCTAAGCGCTCCAATCACCGAGGTGGGCGGCGAAATGTTGTTCTTAAAAGGTCGAAGCTGGCGGGAGGAATTGACCGCAGCCCAACAATCCTGGACACTGAAATTCGAATCCCACACAAGCCGAACAAACGCCGAGAGCGCTGTTCTTCGCATCGAAAGGTGGACACGTGCTTGACCAGCCAAAACCGTATATCTTGGCCCTCGCAAACCAAAAGGGTGGGGTTGGCAAGACAACAACCGCAATCAATCTGGGCGCAGCCCTCGCAGAGGCTGGACACCGTGTCCTGATCATAGACATGGACCCTCAGGGCAATGCGTCCACCGGCCTGGGCGTGCTGAAATCAGATCGGCGCGAGACGACGTATGACATACTCAGCGGAGCATCCTCGGTACGTGGCGCTATGGTCGAAGTGGGGATTCCTGGCCTGTATCTGGTCCCAGGTACGACTGATCTGAGTTCGATCGATCTAGATTTGGTATCAGACCCTCAACGCATCACAAAACTTGCTCCTAAACTGGCTGAGCAGGAGCTTGATGTATTTGATGTGATTTTGATCGATTGCCCACCAGCCTTGAACCTTCTGACCATCAATGCGCTGACCGCCGCCCATGGTGTTCTTGTTCCACTTCAATGCGAATTCTTTGCGCTAGAGGGTCTGTCCCAGTTGATGCTGACCATTCGACAGGTTCGCAAAGGGGTGAATACGTCACTTAGGACGCTAGGTGTTGTGTTGACCATGTATGATGTACGCAACAACTTGTCAGGACAGGTTGAGCAAGACGCACGAGAGAACCTGGGCGCCCTTGTGTTTCGAACGAAGATTCCCAGAAATGTCCGCTTGAGCGAGGCACCGTCTCACTTCCTACCGGTCTTGCAATATGACAGTCGAAGCGCGGGCAGCCAAGCCTATCGCGCCCTTGCTCAAGAAGTGTTGGAAAGGTTGGAGACGGGTGAGCAACCCGCGCAAAGGAGTGTGGAGGCATGAAAAAACCTGAACGCAAAGGGTTGGGCCGGGGTCTGTCTGCATTGCTGGCAGAGGTGGATGACAGTCAGTCGAGCGAGCCCACCCAAACACGCGCGCAGCCGCAAGCACTGCCTTTGGACAAGCTGTTTCCCAACCCAGAGCAGCCGCGCCGTAGCTTTTCGCCAGAGGCGCTGGAGGACCTTACAGCCTCGATCCGGGAGAAGGGTGTCATTCAACCTCTGATTGTACGCGCCAACCCCAGTCAGCCGGGCACTTACCAGATCGTAGCGGGCGAGCGTCGGTGGCGCGCCGCTCAAGCTGCACAAGTGCACGAGGTCCCAGTTGTTATCCGAGAGTTTTCGGACGCAGAGACCCTGGAAATCGCGATCATAGAAAACATCCAACGTGCTGACCTTAACCCGGTAGAGGAAGCGCGGGGGTATCGCCAATTGATGGATCGCTTTGGACATACTCAAGAACAATTGGCCAGCGCGCTGGGCAAAAGTCGCCCACATATCGCGAACCTCCTGCGACTTCTCAACCTGCCTTCAGACATTTTGGACCATCTGAAAGAGGGTCGTTTGTCCGCAGGCCATGCAAGGGCTCTGCTCACATCCCGCGACCCAAAGGCGCTTGCACAGCGGGTGATCGCCGAGGGGCTGTCTGTCCGCCAGGTGGAGGCTTTGGCCAAGGCACCGGACACCCCCGTCTCAAAACCAACTCCAGCACCGTCAACCGGCGACGCCGACACGCGCGCGCTTGAAGCAGACCTTGCGGCCCATCTTGGCCTCCGGGTGACGATCAACCACGCGCCCGGTCAAGAAAGCGGAGAGGTGCGGTTGAAGTATCGCTCTTTGGATCAGCTGGACCAACTGTGCCAAAAACTGTCAAACTAGGGCGCGCAACACAGCGTTGAGCACGGGACGCCCCTGCTTTGTCAACCGCAAGCGTCCATCTCTTTGCTGCACAAACCCATCCCGCTCCAACCAGCGCAGGGCGTCGCCGGGCAATGGTTTACCGCCCAGGGCCTCATATCGTGCAACGTCGAACCCATCACGGACGCGCAGGCCCATCATAAGGTACTCCAAGGCCTGGTCGTCCGGTGACAACGCAGACTTGCTGTCCCAGCCAAGGCCATCCCGGTCCACCTGATCCAACCAAGCGCCGGGCGCCCGCCGCGCGGCGGTGGCCCAACGCTGTCCCTCCAGGGTCAGTCGCCCATGGGCGCCTGGGCCAATGCCTGCATAATCCCCGCCTGTCCAATAGATCAGATTATGCCGCGATTGCGCGCCCGCCGATGCATGGTTTGATACCTCATAGCTTGGCAGGCCCGCCGCCTCGCACACGTCTTGTGTCAGCTCATACAGATCCGCCGCCAAATCCGCGCTGGGCAGACCATGCAGGCCCCCAGCCGCAAACCGGTCGCCAAAGGCGGTTCCCTCCTCGATGGTCAATTGGTACAGCGACAGGTGATCGCTGCCCATCTCAAGCGCGCGTTGCAGCTCGGCTTTCCAAGCCTCCAGCTCTTGATCTTGTCGCGCATAAATCAGATCAAAGCTGTACCGCTCAAAGGCTTTATCTGCAAGATCAATGGCTTGAGTAGCCTCAGCCGTCGAATGAAGTCGCCCAAGTTTCCGAAGGTCTTCGTCATTCAGCGCTTGAACCCCAAGGGACAGGCGATTGACCCCAGCGGCCCGATAGCCCGCAAACCGACCCGCGTCGGACGAGCTGGGGTTTGCCTCAAGCGTCACTTCCATATCGTTGGTGGCATGCCAGTATTGCCCAATCGCCTCTAACACAGCGCCGACCGTTTCCACGGGCATCAGGCTGGGTGTGCCACCGCCAAAGAACACCGACCGAACTGGCCGCGAACCGGTCAGGGCCGCGGTGTTGCGGATTTCAGTTACCAAAGCGGCGCGCCAGGCCTCTTGATCCACATGGGACACAACATGGGAGTTGAAGTCGCAATAGGGGCATTTGGATGCGCAGAAGGGCCAGTGGACGTAGACCCCAAACCCTGCGTTTTGCCAGTCGTCAACTGTCAAAACATGCCGTCACGAATTGCGCGAATGCGCGCGCGCGATGGCTGATCTTGTTCTTTTCCCAGCGATCCATCTCGCCGAACGTGATGTCGTATCCATCGGGCTGAAACATCGGGTCATAGCCATGGCCCTCGTGGCCTCGCATGGGCCAAACGCACTGGCCGTCTACTTTACCTTCGAAAACCATGTCCGCCCCATCGGGCCACGCCAAAACCAGGGTACAGCAAAACGCAGCCCGGCGGGGATAGGGCGCGCCGATGGTTTCCAGTTCGCGCCACGTCCGCTCCATCGCCATGGTGAAATCGCGGCCTGTTGCCGTTTCCGCCCAATCAGCGGTGTAGACCCCGGGCGCGCCGCCCAAAGCCTCCACCGCGATGCCACTGTCGTCGGACAGGGCCATTAAGCCGGTCGCTTTCGCCGCCGCGTGGGCCTTGATCCGGGCGTTTTCCACAAAGGTTGTGCCATCTTCCACTGGCTCGGGAAGCCCCAGATCGGCGGCACTTTTCACGGCCACCTTGTAGGGTGACAGCAGATGCGCCATTTCGTCGACCTTGCCCTGGTTGTGCGACGCAAACAGGATTTCAGAGCCGTGAAGGCGCATCATTCACGTCCCAGGGCTGCCTTCTGGGCTTGGGTGAGGGCGCTGACGCCCACCTCCGCCAAGTCCAGCAGATCGGACAGGGTGGCGCGGGTGAATGTGGCCCCTTCGGCGGATGCCTGAACCTCGATCAATTGGCCCGCATCGGTCATAACGAAATTGGCGTCGGTGCCTGCCTCACTGTCCTCGGCATAATCCAGATCCAGCACGGTTTGGCCGGCATAGATCCCACAGCTGACAGCCGCGACATGCCCTGTGATCGGATCATGGGTCACATCCCCCGCGGCCTTAAGCTGATCAACTGCAAGTTGCAGGGCCACCCATCCCCCGGTGATCGAGGCGCAGCGTGTGCCGCCGTCTGCTTGGATCACATCGCAGTCGATGGTGATTTGCCGCTCGCCCAGGGCAACGCGGTCGATGCACGTGCGCAGGGACCGCCCGATCAGCCGTTGAATTTCCTGCGTGCGGCCCGATTGCTTGCCGGACTGCGCCTCTCGTCGGTTGCGGCTGTGGGTGGCGCCGGGCAGCATACCGTATTCCGCTGTTACCCAGCCCAAACCTGTGTTGCGCAAAAATGGCGGCACCCGCTCCTCCAACGAGGCCGAACACAGGACATGGGTGTCCCCGCACTTAATCAGGCACGAGCCCAGCGCGTGCTTCATCACGTTTGTTTCGATAGAGATGGGGCGCATCTCGTCTACAGCGCGGCCAGAGGGTCGCATGGTAAATCCTCCACAAGGTTTGGCCCTGACATAGCCTATTGGGGTGGAAGGTAAACCGCACCAATTGACCCCCTCGGTAGAGCACCCTAACTTTTGTGGGTGTAACGTGGTGACCTATGAGCACAGATAACGCCGCCCTTTCAGACTTGGATGCACGCTCTCGCGAGGTTTTCCGCCGGTTGGTGGAGGAGTATGTGGGTACAGGCGATCCTGTGGGATCCCGCACCCTGTCACGGGCGATGTCCGAACCTGTTTCGGCCGCCACGATTCGCAACACCATGCAGGATCTTGAAATCTTGGGCCTGCTCGACAGCCCCCATGTGTCGTCGGGGCGCATTCCAACCGAACTGGGCCTGCGCTTGTTTCTCGACGGGTTTTTGGAAATTGGCACCGTCTCGGAGATGGAGCGGGACGCAATCGAACGGCAGATGGATGGAAACGACCCGGACATCACGTCGCTGCTGGATCGGGTGGGCAAGATCCTGTCTGGCCTTACCCAAGGGGCAAGCCTGGTCCTCGCGCCCAAGTCCGAAGCAGAGATTCGCCATCTGGATTTTGTGTCGCTTGCGCCCAATCGCACGCTGGTGGTGATGGTCTTTGCGGATGGTCAGGTGGAAAATCGGATTTTCACACCCCCTGTGGGTTTGACCCCATCGGCCATGCGCGAGGCTGCGAACTTTCTATCCACCTTATTACAGGGCAAAACCCTGTCCCAGATGCGTAGGACCGTAAAGCAAGAGCTTGCGGAACGGCGGCAAGAAATTGACGCGCTGGCCACTGGGTTGATCGAAGCGGGCCTTGCAACCTGGGAAGGCGAGGCGGAAGACGCGCGCCTGATCGTACGGGGCCGCGCCAACCTTCTGGAAGACGCAGTCAGCGCGGACGAGTTGGAGCGTATCCGCTCGCTCTTTGATGATTTGGAGCGCAAGCGCGACCTGGTGAACCTTCTGGATCTGACCGAGGACAGTGATGGTGTGCGTGTCTTTATCGGCAGTGAAAACAAACTCTTTTCACTTTCGGGTTCCTCTCTCGTCGTTTCTCCTTATATGAACGCCGAGAAGAAGATCATCGGTGCGCTGGGCGTGATTGGACCGACCCGCCAGAATTACGGGCGGGTGGTGCCAATTGTCGACTATACGGCCCAACTGGTGGGTCGTTTGGTGTCCGAACGCCAAAGCCGCTAGAGCCGCACCAAGACTAAAGCCAAGACCAAAGGACGTGACATGAGCCAAGAAAAAGATCTCGAAGATGAGTTTCTGGACGACCCAGAGGCATTGTCTGAGCTAGATCCGGCGGAGGAAGAGGCGCTTCTTGGGCTCGAAGATGAAGCGCTGGAACTTGAGAGCTTGCGAGAAGAGCGGGACAACCTCAAAAACCGCCTGATGCGCGCCCTGGCTGACGGCGAGAACCTGCGCAAGCGGGCCGAGCGGGAGCGCCGCGATGCCGAGCTTTATGGCGGTGTGCGTCTGGCCCGGGATCTGTTGTCTGTGCATGACAATCTGGGCCGCGCGTTGGAGACGATCGACGACGACCTGCGCGAACAGGCCAGCGGCTTGGTCGAGGGGCTAGAGCTTACCCAAAAAGACCTCCTCGCCGCGTTTGCCAAACATAAGATCGAGCAGATCGAGCCTGAGGTGGGAGATAAATTTGATCCCAAGCTTCACCAGGCGATGTTCGAGGCGCCTGTTCCCGGCCAGCCCGCAAATGCAATCATTCAGGTGATGAGCGCGGGGTTCATGATAGGCGAGCGGCTGCTGCGTCCCGCCCATGTGGGCGTGTCATCCGGCGGGGGCCCCGCCACGCCACCGCCCGAAGGGGAAGAGGTCTAGCGGGCGCTACCCCTCGTCGAGCAGCGCCTTCAATTCATAAACCAAATCCAATGCCTCGCGCGGGGTCAGCGTATCGGGCAACACCTCCGCCAGCCGGTCTTGCACCACGTCTGATTTGGGTGGGGGAGGTGGCGCAGTGGGGGTGGCCGTAAACAGGGGCAGATCGTCCAAGAGGGTCTGCGAGGTTGGCCGCTCCGCCCCGGTCTCCAACGTTTTCAAGACCTCTGCCGCGCGCGCGGTCACAACCTCGGGCAATCCGGCCAATTTCGCCACCTGCACACCGTAAGACCGATCAGCAGTGCCGGCCCTGACCTCATGCAGAAAAATCACCTCGTTCTCACACTCTTTGACGGCAACACTGGCCGTGGCCAAACCCCCAAGCCGTTCTGTCAGCGCGGTCAATTCGTGGTAATGGGTCGCAAACAGCGTGCGACACCGGTTCTGATCATGCAGATGTTCCAAGGTCGCCCAAGCGATGGAAAGCCCATCATAGGTGGCTGTGCCCCGTCCGATTTCATCCAAGATCACCAGCGCCCCTGGTCCCGCTTGGTTTAGGATTGCTGCCGTCTCGACCATCTCGACCATAAAGGTCGAGCGTCCGCGCGCCAGATCGTCCGCGGCCCCCACACGACTGAAAATCTGGTCCACCACCCCGATATGCGCCGCCTCTGCCGGCACAAAGGCCCCCGCCTGGGCAAGCAAGGCTATCAACGCATTTTGGCGCAGGAACGTGGACTTACCGGCCATGTTTGGCCCGGTCATCAACCACAGGGGCGTGGCGCCCTCGTCGTCCGCGCTCAAATCGCAGGAGTTCGGGACAAAGGCTGTACCTTCGCGTGCAA
This sequence comes from Pseudomonadota bacterium, assembly GCA_039821665.1. Lineage (GTDB taxonomy): Bacteria > Pseudomonadota > Alphaproteobacteria > Rhodobacterales > Rhodobacteraceae > CANLSM01. The sequence continues at coordinate 1,875 of JBCBNR010000049.1, read as the reverse complement.
GGGCCGCCTCCACCCCCGGATGGCGACCTTTGGTGATCTTGAACTGGCGAGAGTTATCAAGGTCAGGCCGACACCACTCCCGATCCAGCGCAAGATCAGCCCAAGCCGCCGCCACGTCCAACTCTGCCAGCGCGCGCGCGGCCTGGGCCAAGGGGCCGATCCGCTCCAACACCGCCGTACGCAAGGTGGCGAACAGGGCTTTTTCAAGTTCCAACGCATGGGACGCGGCATTCAGGATCTTCGTTTCCAGTTCCGACAGTTCCAACGTGGTAAAGCGCAATTGGTTGGCAGTGGTTTGGCGGTGGATGAACATCTCCGCCATGGCCTCGCCCAGCATATGGTCTTTGTGGGTGGCGGGCGTCTCGATGAAGTACCCCAGCACGTTATTGTGCTTGATCTTAAGGGCGCCGACCCCGGCTTTGTCTTGATAGCGAGCCTGCATTTGCGCGATCACGCTGCGCCCCTCGTCGCGCAAGGTGCGTGCCTCGTCCAACTCCGGCGCGTAGCCTTGGGCAATGAACCCGCCGTCACGGGCAAGGATCGGTGGCTCGGCCACCAACGCGCTGTCCAGCAAGTCGCGCAGGGCCTCGTGACCGCGCAAGGAGTCTTGGGCCTGTGCGATGGCGCTGGGTGCGTCCTTTGGCAACCGCCCTGACAGGTCTGCCGCTTGGGCCAGCGCTTGGCGCAGCGCAGCCAAATCCCTCGGCCCACCCCGGTCGAGTGAGAGGCGTTGCAACGCCCGCTCCATGTCCGGCACACCGCGCAACACCTCCCTAAGGTGCACGCTTGCACCCGCCTCGGACAAGCACCATTCGATCGCGTCTAAACGCGCGGTGATCTGCGCCAAATCCGTGGTGGGTGCGGTAAGCCGTTGTTCCAGAAGCCGCCCTCCCGGACCGGTCAGCGTTCGATCCACCGCGTCTAGCAAGGACCCTGCGCGCCCACCGCTCAGCGCGCGCGTGATCTCTAGATTGCGCCGGGTGGCCGCATCAAGGCGCACGACCGCGCCGGGGTGTTCCTGTCTGGGTGGGGATAAATGGGGGATTTGCCCCCGTTGTGTAAGCTCCAGGTACTCCAACACCGCGCCCATAGCACCCAGCTCGGCCTTCGAGAACTGGCCAAACCCGTCCAAGGACGCGGTGGAAAAGGCGGCATTCAGTCGGGCTTGGGCGCCAGCGCTGTCAAAACTTGCGTCACTCAACGGGGTGACCACGGATCCCATTTCTTCTACGGTTGGGCGCAGATCCTCGCACAACCCGTGGCCCAACAGCACCTCGCGCGGGGCAATGCGCGCAAGCAGCGGGCCCAGACGTAGACGGGTGATCGGGCTGACCCAAAAGGCCCCGGTGGAGACATCCACCCAGGCCAGGGCGCCTTCGCCTCGCACCTCGCCATAGGCGCACAGAAAGTTGTGGGCGCGCGCGTCCAGTAAACTGTCCTCGGTCAGGGTGCCAGGGGTGACCAGGCGCACCACGTCGCGCTTGACCACCGCTTTGTGGCCACGTTTCTTGGCCTCCTCGGGCCGCTCCATCTGTTCGCAAATGGCAACGCGAAAGCCCTTGCGGATCAAGGTCAGCAGATAGCCTTCGGCGGCGTGGTGAGGCACACCACACATGGCGATATCCTCGCCCAAATGCTTGCCGCGTTTGGTCAGCGCGATATCAAGTGCCGCTGCCGCCGCCTGTGCGTCGTCAAAAAACAGCTCGTAAAAATCGCCCATCCGATAGAAGAGCAGGGCGTCTTTGTGCTGTTCCTTGATTTCAAGAAACTGCACCATCATTGGCGTGGCCGCAGCGTGCTTAGTTGACAAGTGATCCCCCGAACGTGCTCATTTCACAATTCTACTTGCGCCCGCTGTTCGGTAAAAGGACCAAT
>JBCBNR010000048.1:0-12290 GCA_039821665.1 Pseudomonadota bacterium | reverse complement strand
CCACAGGGCTTACCCAATCCTTCGCGCGGCGAGGGGTGTTCGCAAACCTAGCGGGCAAAGACGCCGCACCTTAACAACGCCTGATCGCAGGTGCCTGGTCTTAGGCCAGGAGATCCCTCGCCATGCGCCAAATCATGCATCGATGTGCAAATTATCCCTGTTGGGTCCTACACGCACTCCGACATGCATCGAGATCAGATCGCCCGGTGTGCCGTGAAAACTCCCGGTTACAGGTGCGACTTGTTGGATACTTCGCGCCACCGCGACGGGGATCAGATTGGCCGCGCCGACCGACTGGTTGGTCGGGTCGAACGGGATCCACCCAGCGCCGGGCACAAAAACCTCCACCCACGCGTGGGTGGCGCCATCACCCGCCGAGCCGATCAGATCGGCGTTCGGGTTTGACAGATACCCGGACACGATCCGCGCCCCGATGCCCAAGGTCCGCGCAGCCTCTGCAAACAGCACCGCGAAATCGCGGCAAGACCCCCAGCTCCTGTCCAGCGTTTCCAGGGGGCCTTGCGTCCCTTCCGTCTCGCGGCTTTGATAGGCGACCTGCGCCGTTACACCATTGGCCACGTCCTTGAGCAAAGAGAGCGTATCGGTCGGCCGCTGCACCACAAACCCTTCCACCCAGTCCGACAGCCGACTGGCATCATCCTGGTACTGGGGCGTGGCAAGCGGCCCGAGATCCATAATCTCATCATGCGAATAGACAAACGGATAGGAGGCCGCGTTGGCCGAGATCGGGAAGACGGGCCAAACCGGCGCCACAAGGTCGACGACCATACGCGCCTGGATGTAAAGGCGGTCGCTGGCGCCGCTGAACGTTGCTTTGGCCACGGAGTTCCCGGCCACATCGGTCGACCAATCGATCCGCGCCTCGGGCGAGATATCCAGATCGAACCGCACCAGGTGCAGATCGCGTGTTTCGCGTGGGCGCAGCATCATCTGGTGCGGGCCCAGGGACACAGAACTTGCGTAGCGGTAGGTCGTTTTATGGTTGATCTCGATCCGTGCCATGGCGTGTGCTTATCGCCCGGCCCAAGGACCGTCGATGGCCTTGTGCGGTGCTGACAGAGATCGGGGCCGTGCTTGTCCCCAGTGGCGTGCATCGCGCGTGACACCGAAGGTAGGGGCCCTTGCGCTGAAAGGCCCTTTGATCGCGCGCGTGGTTTTGCTTGAAAGCAGCCATCTCAGGCAACCTTCACAACGATTTTGCCCACCGCATGCCCGTCTTTCAGCGCGTCGTAAGCCTCAGCTGTCTGAGCCATACCGTAGGTGCTGTCGATGACGGTCCTGACAGTGCCGTTCGCAATCAGCGCGGCCAACTGGCCCAGCATCTCGCCATCCGGCTCCATAAAAAACCACTCGAACTGGACGCCGTGTTTTTGGGCAAGGTTGTCCGTATCCTGGCCCTTGATCGACACCAGTCGGCCGCCTTTTTTCAGCACCTGGAACGACCGGTTGAGCGTCTCGCCGCCCATCATGTCCAAGACCATGTCATAGTCGGACAGCTCATCCTCGAACGCTTGGGTGTTGTAGTCGATCACGACATCAGCGCCGAGATCGCGCACAAGGTCCCCATTGCGCGGGCTGCAGGTCGTGGCCACATGCGCGCCGATGTGCTTTGCGATCTGGATCGCCAAGGTGCCCACACCGCCAGAACCTGCGTGGATCAGCACCTTTTCGCCCTGCTTGAGGTTCCCTTTGGTGATCAGCGCCTGCCAAGCCGTCAGCCCGGCCAATGGAACGGAGGCCGCTTCGACATGGCTGATGTTGTCGGGCTTCAGCGCCATTTCGTCCGCTTTCAGTCGGGCCACTTGCGCGATCGCACCTGCGTCTTGCTGGTTTGCGCGGGCAAACACCGCATCGCCGACCTTGAACCCGCTGACCTTGCTGCCCAGGTTGGTGATCACGCCGGAGACGTCGAAGCCCATGACATGGGGGAACTGCAACGGGATGTTGTCCTTCATGGCGCCCGACTGAAGGATGTAGTCGATCGGGTTCACACTCGCGGCATGAACGGAAATCAGCACCGCGTCGTCGTGCAGATCAGGCTCGGACACCTCTCCGATTTCGATATCTGTCTCATAGTCTCGGATAATGGCTGCTTTCATGGCGTAAACTCCCGCTCTCGGTTGAATTGGGTCTGCGGCGCTCAGGCCGTTTGCATCAATAGGGTCTTGCCGGCCCAGGCATCACTTGTGACGGCATCGGCCAGAACGCGCGCGACATCACCACGTGCGGCTTCGGCCTTTGGGTCAACATCGTCGCCGAAAACCATCTCACCGGTGCCATCCTCATCGGTCAGTGCCACGGGGCGCACGATGGCATAGGTCAGGCCCGACCCTTTCAGGTATTCGTCAGCGTCGTGTTTCGCCTTCAGGTAATGTCCCATATCGGTGCTTGGGTCAGGATCTTCGGCGCCTACACTGCTGAGCATGACGAAACGGGTTACGCCTGCTGTGGCCGCGTGGTCGATCAAGCTGATTGCGCCGTCTCGGTCAATCTGGTCGGTCATGTCCGCGCTGGTACCGCTGCCGGAGCCTGCGGCAAAGACCACCGCTTCGCACCCGTCGCACACACCATCCTGAAGGTCCGCAAGGTCGCCCATGCGCGTTTCGGCCTGGTCTGGCAGTTTGCTGGTGTCAGAGCTTTCGCGCACCAATGCGATGGGCGCGTGCCCGTCCGCCACCAGTGTGTTCATAAGGCGAAGGCCGGTGCTACCGGTGGCGCCGGCGACTAGAATTTTCATGACTGGTTCCTTTGTTGGGTTCAGGGGGTGGCCGCACCTCTTGGGCGGCTCAAAGATTGGGGGCCATCGGTCCAGCCGCTTTCGTCGCGGCGATATAGCCGCTTTGGTTTTGCAAATCGCGCCAATAGGCGCTGACCCGCGGCGCATCGTCCAGAAAGCCAGCGGCAGCCAGGTTCGCCAAAAGATAGGACATCTGAATGTCGGCCAGCGTGGCGGCATCACCAAAAAGCAGGCCGTCAGCAGGCAGGTGTCGCGCGATGTAGGTCAGGTGCATCTTCAGGATGTCGCGCGCGCCTGCTGCGATGTCCTCGCGCCGCATGGCTGGCAGCAGCACGCCCATGCAGACCGGTGCAAACGAGCTTTCGACGTAATCCAGCAATTCCTCGTGCTGCGCGTTCTCGGCGGTCCCCGGGGCAGGCGCGTGGGTGTGGTCGTCGAATTTGCGTGTCAGGTATCGCAGGCAACTCGCGGACTCCGCCAAGCGCAGATCACCATCCTCGATCACCGGGGATTTGCCCAAGGGGTGGACGGCGCGCAACGCTTTTGGTGCCCGAAAGTCATCGGTCCGGTCGTATCGGACCAACTCATAGGGCTGGCCTAGATCCTCCAACAACCAGATCAGACGGATCGCACGGGAATAGGCGAGGCAATGCACGGTGATCACGGGACGAATGTCCTTCTTTGTGCCCAGACCGAAAACGGCGGGTAGGGGTTTCCAAATGTCTCGAACGGGGCCTGCGTTAGGGCAGGTAAATCGCTTTGACGTTGACGAATTCCTTCATGCCAAAGCCGCCATGCTCGCGCCCAAAGCCTGAATCTTTTACGCCACCAAAGGGCATGTTCGGGTCCGCTGCACCAAACGAGTTGATGCGCACCATGCCAGTGTCGAAATGATCGTGGGCAAGCTTGCGCGCCTTGTCTTCGTCGCGGCTGAAAATGCCCCCGCCCAGCCCAAATCGGCTGTCATTGGCGATACGCATCGCATCGTCATCATCCTTGGCCTTGATGACCGCGGCGACGGGGCCGAAAATCTCGTCATCATAGGCCGGCGTGCCGGGCTGACAATTCGCCAGCACGGTCGCGGGATAGTATTGACCCGTCCGGTCCGGCGCTTCGCCGCCACACAAGATTTCGGCTCCACCTTCGACGCTTTCGGCAACCTGCTGGCAGATCGTGTCGAACTGCTCTTGGCTGGACAGGGGGCCCAGTTGCGTGTCCTCGTCCTTGGGGTCGCCCAGTTCGATCGCTCGCATCTGTTCGACAAAGGCACTGACGAACGCATCGTACACAGCGTCCGTCACCACAAAGCGTTTGGCAGAGACACAAGTCTCACCATTGTTGAACAGGCGGCCCTGGACGCAGGTCTTCACGGCCAGTTCGATATCGGCATCTTCCAGAACCAGGTAGGCGTCGTTAGAGCCAAGCTCCAACACCGTTTTTTTGAGGTTTTTTGCCGCAACCTGCCCGATATGTCGGCCGCCGCCGTCGCTGCCCGTCATGGTCACACCGCGGATCAGCTTGTGTTCGATGACCGCATCAGACGTGTCATGATCGATGATCAGCACATCGAACAGCCCTTCAGGCAATCCCGCCTCAAGACAGATGTCGCGCAGCATCAGACCGCTGCCGGTGCAGATAGACGCATGTTTGAGGATGACGCCATTGCCGGCCATCAAACTGGACGCAAGCACGCGGGTGGGCTGGTAGACCGGAAAGTTCCAAGGCTGGATGCTGTAGATCACACCGATGGGGCAATAGGCCACGAAGCCGCGCTTGCCTTCGGCACCGTGCTGGCGCTCTTCATCGGCCAGCATGTCTGGGCCGTGTTCGGCTGTGTATTCGAAAATCTGCGCACACAGCTCCACCTCGGTCTTGCCGTCGCGCAACAGCTTGCCCGTCTCTTCGGTCATCAGGTTGGCGTATTGATCCGCCTTGGCGCGCAAGACTTTCGCGATGTCACGCAGATAGGGCGCACGCTCGGCGTGGCTTTTCTTTCGCCACTCCAAAAAGGCCGCATGGCAAGTTTCGATTTTTGCGAAGGCCGCATCGGGTGACATCAGGTCATAGCCCGCAAGTTGGGTTTCTGTCGCAGGATTGATCGTCGAAAACGCCGTCATGTCAAAAGCTCGCCTTGTTGGGATATAAAGTCCAACGCAGGATCACGGGTTTCGTTCCGTGCCGACACAAAAGGATTGGCGGGGTGCGCTGTTCAGTCTTTTTGCCTATGCGGCCTGTTTCGCGCACCACCGGTGCCGAGATCTGCACCCGTTGTTAGGACGAGGGCATCGGCATCGATCTCTCCGGCAAGAAACTGGGGGAGGGGGTGGCTCGGTCTTTGCCACATCCGTTGGCCAGTCGGCGCAGCCGAGGCGCGTTCTCTTACCTACGATGGCATTCAATGGGCATCCTACGATCGGGCTGTGATTGTGTCGCAGGATCTTACGCCGACATCTCCGCAATCAGTTTGGTGACGAACGCATCGCCCTTGGCCAATTGGTCCAGCGAAATAAACTCGTCAGGCTGGTGCGCTTGTTCGATGGAGCCTGGGCCACAGATCACAGCTGAATAGCCGCCGTCTTGAAACTGACCCGCTTCGGTTGCGTAGGAGACCACATGGGTGCCGTTGTCGCCTGTAAGGCGGCGGGCCAGCGCCTCGGCCAGTCCGCCCACCTCCGCTCGGCAACCGGGCACGCTTGAACCGCGCTCGACCGTGACACTTGCCTGCGGGTGGACTGCCTTGATCTCGGCGTCAAGTTCTGCCGCCTTTGCCTCGTACCGCTCGATCCACATCTCCAAGCCTTCCTCGGGGATCGCGCGAATGTCAGTGGTGAAGGTACAGTCGCGCGCTGTAATGTTGTGGGCGGTGCCACCGTTGATTTTGCCCACGTGAAGGGTCGTCCAGGGCGGGATATAATCGCTGTCATCCGCCTCCTCGGCAACCGCGCGCACGTCGTTCTGCGCCTCGATCCAGGCGATCAGGCGCGCAGCCACCATCACCGCCGAGACCCCTTGGTGCATCAAGGACGAATGCACCTCGTGCCCGCGCACATGGGTGACCATCTCGACAATCGCTTTGTGCCCGGTCACCACCTGCATCATCGAGGGCTCGCCGATGATCGCAGCGGACGCGCGGGGCAGGTGTGCCATCGCGTCAATCAAAGGGGGCGCGGCAATGCAGCCGATTTCTTCGTCATAGCTGAGCGCGAATTGGATGGGGCGCTTGAGGTCTGCGAACAGCATCCGGGGCAGGGCGGCCAAGCCGCAGGCCAAGAACCCTTTCATGTCGCAGGTCCCGCGCCCGTAAAGCTTGTTGTCGCGCGGCGTCAGGGTAAAAGGATCGGTGCTCCAGGGTTGCCCCTCCACCGGGACCACATCCGTATGCCCCGACAGCAGAACGCCGCCGTCCACCTCCGGCCCCACATGGGCGTAGAGCGAGGCTTTTTCACCGGTCTCATCGGGCACCCTGGTCGAGGCTATGCCATGGTCGGCCAAATACCCCTCGACGAACGCGATAAGCGCGAGGTTCGACTTGTGCGATGTGGTGTCAAAGCCAACCAAATGGGCAAGCAGTTCGGTCGATGTATAGGTATTTGGCCATCTGCGCCCCCAGGGTGTGCGTTGCGTACAAGGATGGCGCGGAAAACAAAAAACGCAATTGCATCTTTGCCTTAGCCGCGCATAGCTTAAAGCGGTAGGTGGGTGGTGACGGTGTCGCCAAGGCAAATGACGAGGGCATATGCCAGACGGGTCAGAGCCAATATTGGACGTAAAAGACCTCAAAACGGTCTTTCGCACCCGCGACGGCACGGTTCACGCCGTCAACTCCGTCTCCTTTTCCATCGCCCCGGGAGAGTTGGTCGGCGTGGTGGGGGAAAGCGGCTCGGGCAAATCCGTGACCATGATGTCGCTAATGGGTCTTTTGCCCATGCCCCCCGCAGAAATCGTGTCTGGCGAAATCCTCTATGGCTCTGAAGATGTGCGCGCGATGTCACCCAAACGCCTGCGCCGCCTGCGCGGCGGCGATGTGGGCTTTGTGTTTCAGGATCCGATGACCTCGCTCAATCCGGTGTTCACCGTGGGCTATCAATTGATCGAGCCTCTGCGCATCCATATGGGGCTGTCAAAAGCAGCCGCCAAAGACCGCGCGCGAGAACTGTTGGAGTTGGTGGGCATCCCGGATGCGGCCCAGCGGCTCAACACCTATCCCCACCAGTTTTCGGGCGGGATGCGCCAGCGTGTGATGATCGCAGTGGCACTGGCCTGTGATCCCAAGGTGCTGATCGCCGACGAGCCGACCACCGCACTGGATGTGACAATCCAGGCGCAGATTTTGGAGTTGATCAAGGATCTGCGGCAAAAGCTGGATATGGCGATCATATGGATCACCCATGACCTGGGGGTCATTGCGGAAATCGCGGACCGGGTGATGGTGATGTATGGTGGCCAGATTGTGGAGCATGCTGGGGTCAAGGACCTGTTTCACACACCCCAGCATCCCTATACCCGCGCTTTGTTGGAAACCTTGCCGCGGCTCGACGGGACGCGGGTGGACAAGCTGAACTCCATCGACGGGCAGCCGCCCAGTTTGGGCGCGCACCCGACGTTCTGCCCGTTTTCCGCACGCTGTCCTAAGGTCATGCCGCGCTGCCGACAGGAGAACCCGCAGCGCAGGGATGTGTCGCCCACCCATGATGTCGCGTGTTTCTGGGATGCAACCACAGGGGGCGCCCATGCTTGACGGGCCAGGCCCCGCGCTGGTCGAGGTGCGCGATCTAAAAATGCATTTTCCAGTCTACTCTGGGGTTCTGCGTCGGCAAACAGGCACAGTAAAGGCGGTGGATGGGCTGAGCTTCGACATCCTGGAGGGGGAGACCTTGGGTCTTGTGGGCGAAAGCGGTTGCGGCAAGTCCACCGCTGGCCGCGCGATCCTAAGGCTTTACGAGCCAACCAGCGGTCAGATCAGGATCTCCGGCGTTGATCTGGCTAAACGCTCTGGCCGCAGCCTGCGCGAGATGCGGCCACAGATGCAAATGATCTTCCAAGATCCGCAAGCCTGTTTGAACCCACGCATGACCGTAGGGTCGATCATCGCGGAACCCTTGCAAGAGCATGCCCGCCTCAGCGCGACAGAGACGCGCGAGAAGGTGGCCGAGTTGATGGACGCGGTGGGCCTGAACCGGGCTTTTGCCAACCGCTACCCCCATGAATTTTCGGGCGGGCAGCGCCAACGCATTGGGATCGCGCGTGCACTGGCGCTGAACCCCAAATTCATTGTGTGTGACGAGCCGATTGCGGCCCTTGATGTCTCGATCCAGGCGCAGGTGGTCAATCTGCTTGAGGATCTGCAGGCGCGTTTTGGTCTGACCTATCTTTTTATCTCCCATGATCTGAGCATGGTGCGCCACCTCGCGACCCGAGTGGCGGTGATGTATCTGGGCAAGATTGTCGAGCTTGCGCCGGCAGATGCCCTGTATGGCGCGCCGCGTCACCCCTATACCCAGGCGCTGTTATCCGCAGTGCCGAACCCCGACCCAACACAGGCCAAAGCGGGTGCGCGCATTTTGCTGGAGGGCGATGTGCCCAGCCCCGCAAACCCACCCGAAGGCTGCAATTTTTGCACGCGGTGCCCGAAGGTTATGGACCTGTGCCGCACGCAAGAGCCCCAGACTCGCGATCTGGGCAACGGCCACTTTGTCGCTTGCCATATCGTAGAAGAGGGCGCAGCATCAAAAGAATAGGGGGAAACGGGCGCAACACCCGCTTCCCGAGACGACCCATGGGACCAACAGGGAGACACAACATGTCGGTGAGAACATATCTTTTAGGGGCTACGGCCCTTGCCATAAGCGCGCTGCCAGCACTCGGTGATGGGCATGCAACGCGCGGCTCGGATGGACAGGTTAACATCATCTACTGGCAGGCGCCGTCGATCTTGAACCCCTATCTGTCGGGCGGCACGAAAGAGCTAGAGGCCGCCAGCCTCGTGATCGAGCCCTTGGCGCGCTACAACGAAGTGGGCGAGATGGTCCCCTTCTTGGTGGATGAGATCCCCACAGTCGCCAATGGCGGCGTGTCCGAGGACCTGACCAGCATCACCTGGACCCTGTCTGACGGGATCTTGTGGTCCGATGGCACGCCAATGACAGCCGAAGACGTGGTGTTCACCTGGCAGTACTGCACCGACCCCGATGGCGGTTGCGCGCAAGCGTCCAACTTCACGGATGTGACCAATGTTGAAGCCCTGGATGACAGCACAGTCAAAGTGACCTTTGGCGTGGCAAAGCCGTTCCCCTATGGGCCCTTTGTTGGGGCCCAATCGGCAATCCTGCAAAAGGCTCAGTTTGCCGACTGCATGGGCGCCAAAGCGGTGGAATGCACCGAGCAAAACTTTGCGCCCATCGGCACCGGCCCGTTTGTTGTGGCGGACTTCAAGGCCAATGACGTGGCCGTATTTGAAGCCAACCCCAACTACCGTGACCCTTCGAAACCTGCGTTTCAAACCGTCCTCTTCAAAGGGGGCGGGGATGCGGCCGCGGCGGCCCGCTCGGTGTTGGAGACGGGCGAATTTGACTATGCCTGGAACCTCCAGGTGGAGCCTGAGGTGCTCAGCCGAATGGAAGCCGCAGGTAAAGGCACTCTCGTGTCCGCGTTCGGCACCTCTGTCGAGCGGTTGATGGTCAACCAAACCAACCCCGACCCGGCGCTCGGCGACGAGCGGGCGACACTTAAGCACCCACATCCTTTCCTCACAGATACGGATGTAACCAAAGCGCTGAGCTTGGCCATTGAGCGCAGCATTCTGGTGGAAGCGGGCTATGGCAGCGCAGGGCAGGTCACCTGCAACGTCCTGCCCGCCCCGGCGGCCTATAATTCGACCAACAACGACTGGTGCAAAACCCAGGACGTCGAGGCAGCAAAGGCGCTTCTGGACGGGGCCGGCTGGGTTCCCGGTGCCGATGGGGTACGCGAAAAAGATGGCGTGCGCCTCAGCGTGCTGTTCCAAACCTCCACAAACTCCGTGCGCCAAGGCACCCAAGCCCTGATCAAGCAGATGTGGGCCGAGATCGGGGTGGAGACCGAGCTGCGCAACATCGACGCCTCCGTCTTTTTCGGCGGCGATCAGTCCAGCCCGGACACCTTCCAGAAGTTCTTTGCCGATATCGAGATGTATACCAACAATTTCGATGGCACCGATCCCGAGAAGTACATGGCTAACTGGGCCTGTTCCGAGATCCCGTCCCCGGAAAATCAGTGGTTGGGCGATAACATGCCCCGCTTCTGTGACCCGGCCTATGAGGCATTGGTGGCCGAGTATGGCAAAACCGCAGGGTTAGAAGACCGCGCGGCCATTGCCATCAAAATGAACGACATGCTGATGAATGCTGGCGTCATCATCCCGCTGATCCACCGGGGCGGGGTGTCGGCCCATGCCAACAGCTTGGAGGGCGTCAAAATGAACGAATGGGACAGCGAGTTGTGGAACATCGCTGACTGGACGCGCGCCGAATGATCCCCTCGCCCCATCCCGGCATGCGTCGGGATGGGGACTTTGTCCAAGTGGTGCGCCAGATGACCCCTCTGACCCAGTCCCTTTTACCCGGCTGCGAGGCATAGCGCATGTTTGCCTACACCCTGCGCCGTCTGGCCTTTGCCATTCCAACCCTGTTGGTGATCAGCTTTATCACCTTTGCCATTCTGGACCTCGCCCCGGGCGATCCAACTGCACAACTGCCCCTGACGGTGCCCATGGAAGTGCGCCTGAAGATCATCGAAAGCCTCGGGCTAAACGAGCCCTTTCACATTCGCTATCTGCTGTGGGCCAAACAGTTCTTTATCAACGAGCCGCTCAATCTGATCGAGCAGTATACCGGATGGTCTTTCGGCAACTCCGAAGACCGGTTGCGCGTCCTGTCTTGGTCCACCCGCTCGCCGGTTGTCGATTTGATCGCCGAGCGGATGCCGCAAACCCTGTGGGTGGTGGGCATGTCTTACGTGGTCGCCGTTGTCATCGCGATCCCCATCGGCGTGATCTCGGCCTACTACCAATATTCGATCTTCGATCAGATTGGCACGCTCTTCTCTATGATCGGGTTCTCCGTGCCCACCTTCTTCACCGGGCTGGTGCTGATCGTTGTCTTTTCGGTCAACCTGGGCTGGCTGCCATCCGTTTACGACACCACGCTGGAGGTCACAGACCTCTCCAGCTTTTGGGCACAGGTCAAGCAAATGGCGATGCCCACCATGGTGCTGGCCCTGGCCACGACCGCACAGATCAGCCGATTTATGCGCGCCTCCATGCTCGACAATCTCAACCAAGACTATGTGCGCACCGCCCGCGCCAAGGGCTTGCGAGAGCGCAGCGTCGTCCTGCTCCATGTGTTGCGCAACTCCATGATCCCCGTGGTCACGGTCATCGCGTTGGGCGTGCCCTCGATCTTCGGCGGCGCGATCATCACCGAGCAAATTTTCAAGGTGAACGGTTTGGGCGCGCTTCTGATCATCGGCATCCAAGGGGCCGATATGCCGCTGGTCCAGTCGCTGACCTTTCTTTTCGCCGTGTTGATCGTTGCCTTCAATTTGATCGCGGATGTGCTCTACGGCATTCTTGACCCCCGGATCCGCTATGACTGACGCCACAGCCAACCAGATGGCCCAACTTGGCAAATCCCGCACCTTGTGGGGCGATGTTTGGGTCCAGTTCCGCTCGCATAAAGGGGCAATGGCCGGAACCATCATTTTTGGGGTGATCTGCTTTCTGGTGGTGTTCGGCCCCTACATGCACACGGTCGACCCTCAATTTGCCGACTACCGCGCCCGCAATTCTGGCATCTCGCTGTCCCATCCTTTGGGAACGGACAATCTGGGGCGCGATATGTTCGCGCAAATTCTACAAGGGGGCCGCACATCGCTTGCGGTTGGCGTGACCGCCATGTTGCTAAGCTTGCTTCTGGGTGCGTTTGTGGGCGTGCTTGCGGGCTATTTCAAATGGCTCGACGGCCCCTTGATGCGCCTGACCGATCTGTTTTTGGCGCTGCCGCTTTTGCCGCTCTTGCTGGTGATCATCATGCTCTTTCGCGATGCGCTGCGGGCCAATTTCGGGCCGGAAACAGGCATCTTCATTCTGATTGTTTTCGTCATTGGCATCACGTCCTGGATGCAAACCGCCCGTATCGTGCGCGGCGATGTGCTGGCCCTTAAGGAGCGTGAGTTCGTACTTGCGGCCAAATCCATCGGCACGCCGCCGCGCCGGATCATCACCCGCCACATTCTGCCCAATGTGCTGAGCCCGATCATGGTCTCGGCCACTTTGGGCATTGCCAACGCGATCATTACGGAAAGTGCGCTAAGCTTTCTGGGCCTGGGCTTTCCGCCTGACTACCCCACTTGGGGGCGTTTGGTCTATGACAACCAAAACTTCCTCGCCCTCAATCCAGAGCGCGCGCTGATCCCCGCGGTTGCCATCTCGCTTACCGTGCTCAGTGTGAACTTCATGGGCGATGGTCTTCGCGACGCGCTTGACCCGCGCATCCGG
>JBCBNR010000047.1:0-12685 GCA_039821665.1 Pseudomonadota bacterium | reverse complement strand
AAATCGGGTGTGCAAGGCGCCGATGCGTTCTCGGGCTTTTTGTTGGAGGCTTATGCCGAACGATTGGTGGAGGCTGGTGGCTTTGGTCTGAGCGCTAAAATCGAGGCGTCCTTGGAGGCAAAGCTTGCGACAGCCTCGGGCACATCCCAAACATGATGCGCACCCAATTGAGCCAGGCGCGGGCCCTTTTGCACCGGTTACAAGCGGACCGCCAGGCGCTGGTCGCCGGTGATTTTCGCGCCTTAGCCCACAGCGCGGGCGAGCGTGAGAGGCTTTTGGCGGTGTTCGAAGGGGCACCGGATGGCGCGTTCAAAGAGGCCCCCGAGCTTGTTGAAGATATCAAATCAGCCGCCGCCGCCAACGCGTCGCTGATGGCATCCGCGCGCGAAGGGGTAGAGGCGGCGCGCCACCTCCTGTCCCAGTCCCAGCGGTTGGAAACCTATACCTCCCAAGGTGCGCGGTTGGACATTGGTGGAAAAGGCGGGACAACGGAAACCCGGTCCTGACGCAGGGCGCGAAGCAGGTGCTTAAAAGGCGCCTCCAAACGTCCAAAAATCCCGTAAAAATACCCAGAAAATTGCGTGTGAAAGAAGGGGTTGGGACGCGCAAGACTTAACACACTCTTATCCCTTCCCACAGATGGTCACGGCGCAGCCAAAGCGCTGGCGCGATCGGTCAAAGAAGCTGGTCGCACGGTCAGAATGCCCATTCGTGGCCGCGAAACCGCGGTCTGTTTCGTGTTTGACGACAGCGGCGCCAAAGGCGTCGCGCCAAAAGGGAAAAGACAATGTCCTCCATTTTGACCAACAACTCCGCCATGGTCGCACTGCAAACCTTGCAGTCCATCAACAAAAACCTGGCGATGACCCAGAACGAAATCTCTACCGGAAAGTCGATTGCCTCGGCAAAAGACAATTCGTCTATCTGGGCAATCAGCCAGGTCATGCAGTCGGATGTGGATGGCTTCGCCGCCATCTCTGATTCTCTTTCGCTGGGTGAATCCACGGTCGCCGTGGGCCGACAAGCGGCGGAATCCGTGACCGACATCCTGGGCCAGATCAAAGAAAAGATCGTGGCGGCGCAGGAAGACAACGTGGATCGCACAAAGCTGCAAGACGACCTCGTTTCGCTGCGCCAGCAGATCAACGGTATCGTCAGCGCCGCGCAGTTCAACGGGCAAAACCTGCTGAGCAATGCGTCTTCGGTCGA
Source organism: Pseudomonadota bacterium (assembly GCA_039821665.1). Lineage (GTDB taxonomy): Bacteria > Pseudomonadota > Alphaproteobacteria > Rhodobacterales > Rhodobacteraceae > CANLSM01. The sequence continues at coordinate 11,476 of JBCBNR010000047.1, read as the reverse complement.
AGGGTCCGGGACCGTCAGCGTTCTGGCCTCCCTGGATCGGGCCGCGGATGGGTCGGTGACATCCTCCAACATCGACATCCAAAAGCAGGATTTGCGTACTGCGGCCCAATCCGTGGATGCAGCGGGCACCTATGCGGCCGGTTCGGCCACCACGTTGTCGAACACGCAAACGGGTTCCATCGCGATTGGCACCCCGGTGACCGGAACCGCCTATTCGCTGTCCTTTGTGGGCACGGATGCGGATGCCTCATCCTTTACGCCAGCGACCTACACGGAAGACAATTCGAGCAACACTTTGGCCGCTGCCAGCGACCTGGTCTATGTGGCGCGTGAAGGCGATACCGCCCAAACCGTGGGTGAGGCTTTGGCGGCAGCTTACACCACCTATGCCGCGGCCAACGGACTGGACACTGACGCCTTGAGCATCACCGCCAATGCTGGCGGCCTAGCACTCTCGTCCAACGTGACGACAGCGGGCGATACGATCGCTGTGCGCGTCGACACGGTCACCTCCGCCAGCAACACTGTTGGTGGCGGGTTGGAGGCCCTGGGCACGATGGATATCTCGACTGAGACGGGCGCTGATGCGGCTTTGGCTGAGATTGAGAACCTCATCCAAACTGCAATTGATGCGGCTGCCGAATTTGGTACCGGCGAGAAGCGGTTGGAGATTCAGAACGAGTTCATCAACAAGCTGTCGGACAGTATGAAATCGGGCATCGGCTCTTTGGTGGATGCGGATATGGAGGCCGCCTCTGCGCGCCTGCAGGCCCTGCAGGTCCAGCAGCAGTTGGGCATTCAGTCCCTATCCATCGCCAACCAGGCGCCGCAGAACATCCTGTCGCTGTTCCGATAAACCTTTGAGCGGGCGCCCTGTGTGGCGCCCGCGCTTCTTGCCCCATTCACCTTGGTTGCTGGCCCATAGGGGGTTCGATGAACACCGCCTCACTCGCCCAATCTGCCTATCGCTCCCAGTCAGACATCGCGCCGTCCGACCGTGCTTTGGAGTATCGCGCTTTTGCAAAGGTCACCCGTGCTTTGGAACTGGCCGAGCACGCCACCGATGCCACGCAAATTGCGGTGCGCGTGCGCGCGGTCCACGACAATGGGCGGCTTTGGTCGCTGATCGCCCAAGACGTGGCCAAGGACGACAACAAGCTGTCTGCGGATCTGCGGGCTCAACTGTTCTACCTCGCCGAATACAGCTTGCATCACGGGCGCTTGGCCCTTGCCGGCAAGGGCGATTTGCGCGCGTTGATCGACGTGAACACAACCGTAATGGCCGGATTGCGCGGAACCCCCTCGCCTGCCGCCAACACAGATGGGCCCCAGGTATGAGCGGGTTGATCCTAAAGCTCGGACCGCGCGAACGGGTGATGATCAACGGGGTCGTCTTGGAAAATGGCGATCGGCGCACCCGCCTTAGCGTGGTCACAGCGGACGCGAAAATTCTACGGCTCAAAGACGCGATCCATCCATCCGAGGCAAAGACGCCGGTCAAACGGGTTTGCTATATCGCGCAACTTTTGATCGCGGGCGAGATCGACACCGCGCAGGCCAAGCGCGATCTGCAAGTGGGCATTGGTCAACTGGGCCAAGTCTTTACCGATGTCCCCAGCCTCTCGGCCCTGGACACCGCCAAAGTGGAATTGTCGCGCGACAATTACTACCACACGCTCAAAGCCTTGCGCCAATTGATCCAAGTGGAGGATCAGTTGCTGGCGCTTGCCAAAACCCAATGAGCTTTGATCCGGTCACCCCACTGCCCGGCGTCGCTGGCCTGCGGTTTCTTGAGCGCACAGCCGAGCGGCAGGAGGCGAACTTTCTCTCTGCACCCCAGATCCAGCGCGATATGTCCGCCTTTCGCGACAGGATCGGCTCCGTCCTGACGGCCGAAGACCTGGTGCAAGATCGCCAACTTCTGCGGGTCGCCCTTGGCGCTTATGGTTTGGACGAAGAGCTTGGGAAAACCGCGTTCCTCCAAAAAGTGCTGGAAGAGGGGACCGAGGCCCAAGGCGCGTTTGCGACCCGGTTCATCGATCCACGCTATCGCGCCTTTGCCGAGGGTTTTGGATTTGGCAACGCGCTGGGCCCGCAAACGGGCGAGCCTGGCTTTGTCGAAGGTATCTTGTCGCAATATGCGACCCGGCAATACGAGATTGCTGTGGGTAAAAGCGAGCCGAACCTGCGCCTTGCCCTGGGTTTCAAGCGCGAGATCGCCGAGCTTGCGGTCAGCCCCAACGCCGCGGACGCGGCCTGGTTCAACCTGCTGGGCTCTCAGCCCATGCGCGCAGTGATCGAAGGCGCGTTTGGCTTGCCAACAGAATTTGCGACCCTCGATATTGACCGCCAACGCGAGGTGCTGCAGGACCGGGCGCAAACGCTTTTGGGCTCCCGCTCGCTTGGGGTGTTTCAGGACCCGGGCGCCGTGAACGAAGTTGTAGATCGCTTTTTGGTGCGCGCCCAAATCGAAGAAGGGCCCAGCGGCACCACCGCGGGGGCCGCTGCCTTGTCGCTGCTCCAAGCTGGGTCGGCCCAGAACGCTGGTTTGCAAATCGGTCTGATCCTGGCCAATGCCAGTCAAGCGTAACCGGGGCACCAACGCCGATTGGGACCACCTCCCCCGCCTTTTTTGTGACCATCACCCGACCACAAGACTGACCGACGGTCTTACCTTCAGGCTAAACCTGCCAAGGGCGGGTTTGATGCGGTCGCCTCGCGGCGCGGTGGCGTCTCAGCCTCCTGCCCATTCGGCGGCACATCCTGGTCTATCTCAACGGCAACACCATCCAAGTTCATGGCGGCCTCCTCCCGGTCGCGCGGTTTACGCCGATCATGCCAGGCCTGCAGGTCTGGCGCGTCAGAAAACGCGCTCTGCTCCGGTGAAGGTACGGCATCGGCAAGCGACCAAGACTGGGCCAGATCGACAACCGGCTCGCCCGTTTCGGACAGGCCGGTGACCGCGTAGACCCCGGACAATTGCGCCTCGACCGGTTCTTGCGCGCACGCGGTCGAGCTGATCCCAACCAGTGCGGCGGCGCGCGCAGGCAATGCGTGGCGCAAGCGCGCCAAGGCTTGCGCCATATCCTGTCCCTCTTGCCTCGCCACGGCCAACCCATCGATCAGCAAAAGGGGGGAAAGGCCTTGCCGAGCATAGGCGCCTGTGATGTCCAGCGCAGAGGACAGCGTGACCTCCAAGCCGCGCGCGGTCAGCGCAGGCAGCCCCACCACCTCCAACGCGTTGGGCGAGACGGCGCGCATCTCCCACGCGCCAAGCCGCAGCCATATCACCGGCCCATGCGGCGCGCGAGCCGCGATGGTTCGAAAGACATGCGCCCGCGCGCGCCCGTTTACGCACAAAACGGCCGCCACGCCCCCGGGCACCAAGGGATGCATCTGATCCAGGCCTATATGCCCTGTCTTGATCGGGCCGTCTTGCGGGGCATGCGCGGCATCGGCACCGCTTGGTGCGGGCGCAAGGCTGGGCAAAACTCGTCCGAACCCGTCGATGCGCTGGCCCAACCAGGCTGGACTTGGGCTTAGCTTCAGCGGCGATTGCACTCTGATGCGTGCGCCTATGGCGGGTGGGCTCGCACGCTCCAACGGTTCGGCCTCGACCAGATCGCCACGAATGGCCGTGACCTCGAATCGGGCACCATCGGCGAGAACCCGCAAATGCGCCCCCACCCGCACCATCCGGGACAGGCCCGCACAGCTTACCCTGTCCTGCGAGGCCTCAACCACATGACCCACATGGGTTTTAACCTCCACCCGCGACAGGCGCTCGGTCAGATTTTGTATCGCGGCACCCATTTTTCGCGGTCTCTCCAATTGTCTCTAAAGCTGCAACTGTTTCTAAACCACGATTGGGTAAGCCGGGTCTTAACGCAGATTGGGAGAAGCCCGAGTTGCCTCAAGACCTGACCATATTCTCGCTCGCAAGTGCGCTCGCGCAGCATGCCAGCCAGCGCCAGGACGTGATCGCCCAGAATGTGGCCCATGCGGACACGCCCGGGTTCAAGGCGCGCGACCTCACGCCGTTTTCCGCAAGTTTGGACGGCAATGCCCCCACGGCATTGACCCAGACGCGGCCAGGCCATGTCGGTTCCTTCTCCCGATCCACCTTCGCGGTGGAGGAGATTTCCCTACCAGGGGCCGAGGCGCCCAATGGCAACACCGTATCGCTTGAAGATCAGATGCTGCGCAGCGCCCAGGCGCGCCAAAGCCATGACCTTGCCTTGGGCGTCTATTCAAAGGCGCTTGAGATCATGCGCCTCAGCCTGGGCAGACGGGGCTGAGCATGGTTGATTTTGAAAGCAACATGTCCGCCACGATTGCGGCTTTGAACGCGCAGACCACCCGCCTGCGGTTGGCGTCCGAGAACCTGGCCAATGCCGACACGCCCGGGTACCGGCGCAAAACCGTCAGTTTCGAGGGTCAGATGCAGGGCACCGATCCGGTGCTGGGCGCGGGTCGCATTCGCCTCGACCCTTCTGAGTTGCAAGAGATTTACGATCCCAACCACCCGCTCGCCGATGCGCGCGGCACGGTCCAAGGCTCCAACGTCAACATGCTGGTGGAGCTTGCGGATGCCCGCGAGGCCCAGCGCAGCTATGAGGCGAATTTGAAAATGTTCGATCAGGCGCGGTCCATGGCCAGTTCACTGATCGCGCTTTTGCGGCGCTAGACCTGCGGCCCGCAAGCCCCAAACCAAATACCCTCTAGAAAGGAGAGTTCACGATGGATGTGTCCCTTCAACAGGCGCTTCAATCCTATGGCAAGACCGCCGAGATCAGCCAAAGTCAGGGCAGCGGCCTGGGCCAGGCGGCCCAGGACTTTCTGGCTGCCATGCAGCAAAACGAAGCGGCCATCACCCAAGGCTTGACCGGCCAGGGCGATCCGCATGCTCTGGTCCAGGCGCTTGCACAGACTGAGATTGCCGTGCAGACCGCCGCCAGCGTGCGCGACCGGGTGGTTGAGGCGTATCAAGAAATTCTCCGGATGCCTGTCTAGGGCATGGAAGATGCGGCGATCTTTGACAGTCTGCGCGCGGCATTGCGCCTGGCGCTGACCCTTTCCTTGCCCATCCTGGGGGCCTCGCTCGCGGTTGGTCTGGTGATCGGTCTGATGCAGGCCATGACTTCCGTGCAAGAAATGACGCTGACATTTGTGCCCAAGCTGGCGGTGATCTTGGTGGTGTTCTGGATGACCATGGGCCATTCGGCCCAAGCCCTTCAGGTCTTTTTCGAAGAAGTTGTGTTGCGCCAAATGGTGTTCTGAGCCTGCACACCCGCCGTTAACCCTGTGGCCCTAATCAAGGGTCGAACGCAACGACACCGGGCAAGGACTGTCCATGGACACAACAGGCTATATCGCGTTGAGCCGTCAAACCGGCCTGCTTGACCAACTGCAAACGGTGGCGAACAACATCGCGAACGCCTCGACCGCGGGATATCGGCGCGAAGGTGTGATCTTTGCCGAACATATCGCAGCGGTGGAGGCGCAGGGCGGCTCGGTCGCTTTTGGCGATGCGCGCGGACGGCGCACGGATTTTGCGCAAGCCCCCCACAAGCTTACCGGGGGGGCATTCGACCTTGCCCTCACGGGTGACGGCTTTTTTGGGGTGGAGACGCCGCAAGGCCTGCGTTTGACGCGAGCCGGCGCCTTTACGCCGGATGCCCAAGGCATATTGGTCGCCCCAGACGGCGCTCCTCTCCTCGACACGGGCCAAGCCCCCATCGTCATTCCCGATGGCGTGGGGGCCATCAGCGTTGCCTCAGATGGGCTGATCAGTGTGAATGGTGCGGCATTCGCCCAGGTCGGGGTGTTTATGCCCGCGCAAGGCGCAGAGCTTCGCCGCGAAGGGGGAACCCGCTTTGAAACGCTGGGCGGGGTCGAGGCGGTGGAGACACCGCAAATCACCCAGGGAATGCTGGAGTCGTCGAACGTCGATCCGGTGTGGGAGCTGACCCGGCTGATCGAAGTGCAGCGCGCCTATGAGATGAGCCAGGGCCTGGTCGAGCGCGAGGATGAGCGTATTCGCGCAGCCATTCGCACCCTCGGTGAGGCGCCAAGATAGACCCGTTCAAACAGAGGAGGACGCGAGATGCGCGCCCTAGAAATTGCGGCCACGGGTATGGATGCCCAGCAAATGCGGGTGGAGGTTATCTCCAACAACCTCGCGAACATGTCGACAACCGGCTATAACGCCCGGCGTGCGGACTTTGCCGATCTGCACTATCAGCAGATCGTGCGCGCAGGCACCCTGTCATCCGCATCGGGAACGCAGATCCCGGCGGGCGTCCAATTGGGTTTGGGTGTGCGCCCGGCCTCGGTGTCGATGATCGTGGCCCAAGGCACGCTGGATGCGACCGGCGGCGATCTTGACCTTGCCATTGAAGGTAATGGCTATCTTGAGGTCACACTCCCCTCGGGCCTGTCGGCCTATACCCGCGACGGTGCGCTCAAACGCACAGGCGAAGGGCAGGTTGTCACCGCAGATGGACATCCGGTCGTGCCGGATATCACGATCCCGGACGAGACGCGCTCCATCGCGATCAATGCGGATGGTGAGGTCTACGCTTACTTCTCCGACCGCGTTCAACCTGAGTTGTTGGGTCGCTTTTCGCTTGTCAACTTCCCCAATGAAAAGGGGTTGGAGGCCATAGGCAGCAACCTTTATCTGCAAACGGAAGCATCGGGTACGCCCCAGGTGGGGGATCCGGGTGACGAAGGTTTGGGCACCTTGCGCCAGGGCTATTTGGAGACTTCGTCAGTGGACCCGGTGCGAGAGATCACGGACTTGATCGAGGCTCAGCGCGGCTATGAATTGAACGCAAAGGTGATCACAGCCGCTGATCAGATGCTGGGCGCGACCACGCAAATCAGATGAGGTACGCGGTTCTCATAGCCGCCCTATTGCTGGGCCCATCTGCGCTTGCGAGCGACTATGTGGCGCTGCGCAATCTTGCGGCCCAAACCAGCCTGAAAGCCAGCGATGCGCGCGCGCTGTCGGGTTCTGCTCTGCCGCTCGAGGGGCGCGAGACAGCACGGTTCCTCAGAAAAGGCGAGGAATTTGATCAAACCGCCCTGCAACCGCGCGCCGTATTGGAACGCAATCAATTGGTTCAACTTCGCTTTCGAAAGGGCAGTTTGGACATCACCACCGAAGGCCGCGTGTTGGAACGTGCAGCCCTGGGTGCGCGGGTTCAGGTGATGAACCTTGCCTCGCGCACCATCGTCACCGGTCAGGTGGTCAGCGCCTCAATCGTGGCAGTGGATTAACAAAGGCAGGCCAAATGAAGCATCTAAATCTCATCCTTGCCAGCTGTCTTGCGCTGACGTCTGGGTGCGAACGGCTGTCCAATGTGGGGCAAGAGCCGGAGTTCACGGCCGCTGGTGCCCCGGCCAAAACCTTTGACTTTGCGGTCAGTGATGCCCGCCGCGCCGTTGCAGTACCCGCCCAGCGCCCGGTTGCCCAAGGGGCGGCGCGCTCGTCGCTTTGGGATGCTGGCCCTGCATCGTTGCTTGGCGACCGGCGCGCCCGTGGCACCGGTGACATTCTAACAGTTGTCATCGAAATTGATGACGAGGCGGAGATTTCGAACAGTTCCCAACGGGATCGGTCTGCGAGCGAGAACCTTGCGCTTCCGCAGTTTTTGGGCGTGCCGCAGATTTTGCGAAACTCGCTGCCAGGGGATGCCACGTTTTCCAATTTGGCGGATGCTGCGTCCACCTCGGCTTCAGCCGGGGCCGGTCGGGTTCAGCGTAACGAAAAGATAACACTGCGAGTGGCAGCGACGGTGGTCGATCAGTTGCCCAACGGTCATTTGGTGATCTCGGGCACGCAAGAAGTTCGCGTAAACTTCGAGCTGCGCGACCTGCGGGTTGCAGGGATTGTGCGCCCCGAGGACATCTCGCGGCGCAACGAAATCACCTATGACAAAATTTCAGATGCGCGCGTGGCGTATGGGGGTCGGGGCATCATCTCGGACGTCCAGCAACCACGCTACGGTCAACAAATCGCAGATATCATCTTGCCCTATTGATAGATGAAAGCGCTTCTCTTTGTTCTCCCAGTTCTCGGCTTTGCGGCCGGTGTCGGCATCGCCCAGGCGATGGTGGCCTTCTCGCAGCCCGATACGTCCGGTGCTGGGCAGGTCGAAAAAGAGACAGAAGTCTTCAAGCTGCAAAAACAGTTCGTGGTGCCGATCTTCGAAGACGCCAAGGTAATATCGCTGTTGCTGGCGAGCTTTAACTTCCAGATTTACAGCGATCAACGTCAAGTGATGTTCGACAAGGATGCCCTGATCAAGGACGCTATTCTGAATACTCTGTTTGCTTTTTCCTATGGCGGTGGTTTTGATGCGGTGTTCATCTCTGAGCAGAACCTAGGTGAACTCAAGTCACAGCTTTTGCTGGCTTTGGAGAGCCCCGCACAGGGTGCGATAAAGGACATTCTAATCGAAGACATAGTGCGCCAAGATTTACGCTAGCGTCTTGGCTTCTTGGACTTTCCTTTGAGCTCGTCAGCAAAGCGAATGGCCGCGGCAACCGCCTGGTAAAGCTCTGGTGGAATTTCCTGATCCAGCGCAATGCTTGAAAACAGAGCACGCGCCGTGGATGGGTGATGATAAATCGGAACCCCTGCTTGGGCTGCGATGCGGCGGATGGTCAGCGCCACCTCGTCTTGTCCTTTGGCAGTGCAGATCGGTGCGCTGCCTTTTGCCCGGCTCCATGAGAGACACACCGCAAAATGGGTGGGGTTGGCGATGACAACATCTGCCTTGGGCACGGCGATGGGCAGATTTTGAGTGCTCAGAGCTTGCGCTTGCGCCCTTTGCCGCGCCTTTCGCTCGGGATCGCCCCCCTCTTCCTTGGCTTCGCGCTTTTCTTCTTGCGGGGTGACACGCAGCTTTTTGCGGTCAAAGCGTTTGTTCGCCATCAGATCCACCAAGGAAAACATGACCATCAGTGGGATCACCCAGGCCGCGAGATAGCGCAGAAAGCCCAAGAGGGTTTTCGTATCAACTTCCAGCTCGAATGCCCCAAAAAGGCCGATTTGGAACTGGGCAACGGCAAGACCAGCAATCAGCGCGAAGCCTGCGGCCTTCACAGCGTTTCGCGCATAATCCAAAAGGCCCTTCGCGCCGAACCGATTAGAGAGGTAGGACAGCGGGCTGAGCTTTGACAGCTTCGGCGCGACTGGCTTGAGCGATGGCCGGCCAGGTTGCAACCCGCCCCCTAGCAGTGCCCCAAGTGTCATCAGTCCAAACAGCAACGCGCCGAAGCGCCAAGGCAGGGCTGGCAAGGGGGCCTGTCCCGTTAGGCCAAGAACATGGGATTGCGCCAGTATTGCGCGCAGATCAGCAAGGTCCGATTGCAGCGCGCTCGGCCCAAAAATCGCGAGGCCAAGCACGCCAAAACTCCAGGCCCCAAGCCCGGTAAGCTCACTCGATTTGGAAACCTGACCGTCCAGAACTGCCTTGCGCAGCTTTTGCTCGGACGGATCCTGGGTGCGTTCATCTTGGCTGCTTTGTTCCTCAGCCAAGGGTGCTCAGCTCTTTGACGAGGTTCTCAAGGTGGCTGACCCAAACCCCAAGAATTTCGGGGGATTGCAGCCACAGGATTGCAAAGGCCAGCCCGGTTAGAACTGGCGCTCCGATGAACGTGACCATCAATTGCGGAAGCGCTCGGTTGATCAGACCGATGGTCGCATAATAGGCGCAACTTGCGCAAAGGAACGGGAAGGACAGGCTGACGGCCGACCAGAACAACATGGTCCCGTGCGCGAAAATCGCGTTGGGCTCCGTCAGGGAGGCAAGCAAGGCCCCCGGGGGGGCCGCGGTCAAGCTGTTTAGGGCCGCTTGCAAAAACACAAGGTAGAGGTCGGTTGTAAAGATCACTGCGATCCCTGAGAGCAAGAAAATCGTGCCCAGTGCGGGCAAGGGTTCGGGCGTCAACGCACCCGTGCTCGGGGGCAGAATTGCGGTGGCTTGGGCTAGCAGGGAGCCGGCAAATTGCAACGCCCAAAGCATCGAGCGTAAAAGCAGACCGAAGACCAAGCCCAGCGCGATCTCGGAGACGAGGAGCGCAAGCCAGGTTTCTTGCGGCGGGGCCGCTTCCCCAAAGGGCGTGATGAAGGCGCTGACCGACAGGGCCGCGGCCAGGCGCACGCGAGTGGGAATTTGGATCTCGCCCAGCGCGGGCATGGTCAGCATGAACGTACCGATGCGTCCGAACACCAAAACGAAGGCCACGGCGCGGTCGGCCAAATTGATGGGCACCATAGCCAAAAACTGCTCCATCATACTTGGCCCAGGAGCAGCGCCTGGTGATCATGGCCTATTTCGTCAAAGGACAGCACGGGGGCATGTTGGCGTTTTGCAGCCAGGACCGCTTGGACCAAGCGCCGACGGGATGCGGGCACCGCGATTGCGGGCCGGTGGCCTGCCTCGGCCGCAGTCTCGATCCCCGTTGCAATTGCTTTGGACAGGCGATTGATCTCTTGCGGGGGCAGGGCGCATTCTGTGCCCGTGTCGTGCTTTGCAAAAAGCTTCTCCCAGTTTGGCGACAGTTGCAGAAGGGGCAGCTTGCCCTCCTCGTTGAGCATGTGCGCTGTGATCTGAAAGCCAAGACGTTTGCGCACATGTTCCACGAGACGTTCGGGATCGCCCGTGTTTGGGGCGGCCTCGGCGGCGGCCTCCAGGATCAGGGAGAGGTTTCTGACCGAAACCTGCTCGGCCAGCAGCAGCTTTAAGATCGCATGCAGCCGCTCGACCGTGATCGGGTCCGGGATAAACTCGTCGATCAGCGCTTGGTTTGCGCGCGCGCGCTCGGGGTCGGAGGGCGCGCGCGTCTCGTCGATCAACCGGCGCAAGGCCCGTCGCGAGAACAGGCGAGGGAGGTGGGTTTTAATCACCTCCAAAAGATGTGTGGCGACCACCTCCGCGGGTGTGACGACGGCAAGCCCGTGCAAGGCCGCGTGTTCCTGCGCGCTGGTCTCGATCCAACGGGCAGGCGCGCCGTAAACCGGTTCAGCCACCTCCTCGCCCTTGGGCAAGTCGATGTCATCCTTGGGGCACAGCATCAGAACCTTGCCGGCGCGCACTGACCCTTTGGCGACCTCCACCCCCTGAATGCGGATGATGTAAGTCTCAGCGGCCAGGGTCAGATCGTCAGACAGACGGATTTCGGGCAAGACGATGCCAAAGCTGCGGGCGATATGGGTGCGCATGCTGACAATGCGATTGTCGAGGCCCGAAATGGGATCCATCACCAAGGGCACGAGGTCAGCCGCAAACTCCACATGCAACTCGTCCACATCCAGCACATCCCCAAGCGCTTGGGTGGTGGGCACAGGCTTGGCCTCCACCTGGCTGAGACGCTCTGCCTCGATCGTGGCCGCGTGACGCTGGGCCATGACAGCGGCAAATCCCAAGGCAGCGGCCCCCAGGACGAAGGGCACAAACGGCAG
>JBCBNR010000046.1:0-12751 GCA_039821665.1 Pseudomonadota bacterium | reverse complement strand
ATACTGTTTTGCCAACCGCCAAGATCTGCCCGCAGTCTATCGGCCCAATGGTGCGGTTTATGTGTTCACGACGCAGGCGTTTCTTGCGGCGGGTGCGATACCGTCGCAGCGCATGGGTGCCGTCGTGATGCCGCAAGACAGGTCTTGGGATATAGACACCGCAAGCGATTTCGCACGGGCCGAGCAGGCGGCGCTGGCCCAAAAGGCCCAGGGTTAGGGCGGGCCAAGGCAATGGCGCGCAACACTTCAGCCCCCCGCAAGATCCTGATCTGCAGCTATGGCGGCGGACACTCCAAAGCAGTGATCCCCGTGGCACGGGCTGTGCTGGAGCGGGGTGACACGCTTGATCTAATCGGGTTCACAACCGCTTTTGCAGAGTTTCAGCGCGCAGGCTTGCCCGCACGCTCCATCGAGAGCTTGATCGATCCCACGGACGACGCGCCCTATCTTGCGCTAGCCCGCGATCTTGCCCCGCCCACCGATCACCCGGACATCACCGAGGCACAGACCCTGGCCTACACGGCCCTGGGGCTGCGGGACCTGATGGGCCGTTTAGGGGACGCGGCGGGCATAGCGCTGTACAAAGAAAAGGGCAGGTTTGCCTTCGAGCCGGTGGAGGTGGCCAAGCGTGCGCTGATCAAGGCAAGGCCTGACCTTGTGGTGGCCACCACCAGCCCGCGCATGGAGCTTGCGTTTTTGCGCGCGGCCCGGGCCCTTGGCCTTCCCGCATTGGCCATCGCCAACCAATTTATCATTGACGAGCGGGCCTGGGTGCTGTCGGGCGACTATCCCGACCACTTGGCGGTTCTATGCGGTGAAATTCGCGACACTTTGGGCGAGGGCGGTCACCGCCCCCGAGACGTCCGCGTGACCGGCAGCCCAGCGTTCGATGCGCTTGCCCGCTTTGGCGATGCGCAGGGACCGCGGGCACAGGTGCGCGCGGGGCTGGGATTGGCGCAAGACGAGACCGTGATCCTGTGGCCGCTCAACAATGCTGTAGCCGCGCGCACGGGCGAGGCGTTCCTTGCGCCCGAGGCTTTGGTGGATCTGTTCGAAACCTTTTGCGAGGCCCATCCGGGCTTGCGCTATATCTTGCGCCGTCATCCCAATGGGCCCACCGCCCCGCCGCCGGGGATGGTGCGCGGTCTGTTTGACGATGGCACCCTGAGTGCGGGCGAAAGCCTAGCCGCCGCCGACGTGGTCTGCGGGGAGATGTCCACGGTGCTGCTGGAAGGGATTTTGCTGGGCAAGCCCGTCGCCTGCTATGGCTTTGCCGATTATGTCCCGTTCATCAAATGGGGCCTGGCGGAGGAGCTTACGTCGCTGGACCAGATCGCTCCCTTTGCCCTGCATCAGACCCAAAGGGCGCGCAAAACCATCGACATGCCGCCCTTGGGCACGGCGACCCGGAATGTGACGGCTTTTATGGACGACATTTTGCGGCAATCTGCGCCGACATAGCGGCGCAACGGTCACCTCAGCAAGCCAGGCCGAGCGCTTGGAGATGCGCGAACCCTTTGGGGATGTCGGCCTTGGAGCGCAATTCCAGCACCAGGTGGGGTGCGCTGCGACAGGCAGACAGGGCGCGGAAAACGGCGGGCCAGGCGATCTCTCCCTCGCCCGGGGCCCAGTGCCGATCCGCATGTCCGTCCAGGTCTTGCAGATGCACATGGGCCAATTGGTCGCCCGCATCGGTGACGAAGTAATCCACGGGCGGCGCGCCGGACATGCGTCGGGCGAGATGGGCATGACCTGTGTCCACGGACAGGGCAATGGCAGTGCTGTCAAAGCTGTCCACCAAGGCGCGCCGGGTGGCGGGGTCCACGTCTTGGATGTTTTCCAACACCAGGGTGATGCCCGCCTGTGCGGCGCGCGCAATCACGGGGGCCAATACCTCATGGATACGCTCCAACTTCTGGTCGGCGTAGTCGGGCTTGTCCAAAAGGTTGTTCTGGTACCACAGGGTGTAGGGCGAGTGCATCACCATTTGGCGCGCGCCAATGGCCTCGGCCGCGCCCAAGGCGGCGAGGAAACGCGCGGTGATCAGCGGGCGCAACTCCGCATCCTTGTTGTCGATGTCCAGCCCTTCGAACGGCCCGTGGATGCCAACCCGCCCGGTGTGGCCCGCAAGTGCTGTCTTGGCCGCGGCGATCAGATCGTCGCGCTGGTGGGTCAACGCCTCCAGGCTTAGGAAGTCTTGGATTTCGATGTCCCGCTCAGCGTCAAAGAGCCAGCTTTGATGGGCCGCGATCTCCTCGATGCGCAGGCACGCGCCGATCTTCAAGGGGGGCATAGGCTTCAAAGGGGTCATAGGGCTCTCCCGCATTTTATCTGCCCATGTGTGACCGCAAATTGTTGCTGTTTGGCGACTGGTTTGTGACGCTTACACAACCAACCGTGCCTCTCAGGCTTAGTAGAAATGGGGCAGATTCTTCGCCCGGGCCGCGCGCACCCAACTGGGCACGAAGGGCACAATCTGATCCTGGGTGGGCACGCGCATTTCGATGAAACTTGCGCCGTTATGGGCTATTGCGGCGCGCAACACAGGCTCGATCTCGCTCTCTGCGGTGATGCGTGCGGTCTCGAACCCAAAGCCTTCGGCCACTTTGAGGTAATCGACGGCCCCAAAATCCGTGGACCAGGGTTCGTCCACCTCGTCCAGCAGCACCGCCTCGCCCCGGATCCAGCCAAAGCTGTCGTTGCGTGTCAGGATCACGGTTACGTTTTTGCCCGAGCGTTTGATCGTCTCCAAATCACCCAAAACGAAACCCAACGAGCCGTCGCCGGTGAACGAGATTACGGGACCTTCGGTGGCATAGGACGCGCCTAGGCCCGCGGGCACCGAATAGCCCAAGGCGCCCATAGAATAGTTTGTGATGTAGCGCCGCCCGGGGCGGCGGAAGGTCAACAGGGCCGACGGATAAATCGCGCTGACCCCCGGCTCGGAGGTGACGATGGCGTCATCGGGCATCATCTCGTCCAGCACCTGGGACAGTTTCACGGGCGAGACGGTGCCTTTGGGCATCGGAATGTTGGCGTTGAACACCCTCTCGAGCGCTGTGCGTTTCATGTCCGTCAAATCCAGCGGTGAGCGTCTGAGGGTCGGATGCTCGGCCTTCAGAAGCTCAAGCATATAGGCAAGGCTTGCCCGTGCATCGCCCACCAGGCCCACCTCCACCGGGAACATATTGCCGATATGGGCCTCTGCGATGTCGAGATGCAGGAACGTCGTGCTGCCCGCAGGGCCATAGAGCGACCAATGGTCCGTGGCCGCGCTGTCGGTATTGGAGCCTACGAAAAACACCACATCGGCGTCGCGCAGATAGGTGTTGGAATATTCCATCCCCCCGCGCCCGCCAATGACGCGCAAGGCCAGGGGATGATCTTCACGCAGTGTGCCTTTGCCAGGTGTGGTGGTGCCGACAGGCAGTTGCAACCGCTCGGCAAGCTCTAAGATCACATCGCCTGCCTGACTGATCAGCGCCCCTTGGCCGCAGACCATGGCGGGCCGCTCGGCGCGCAACAGGATGTCCAGCGCCCGGCGCAGCTTTGCGTGATCCGCCACCGGGCGATGGGCGGGATAGGCGCTGTGCTCGGGCGGGGCATAAAGATCTGAAAGCTCGGCCTCCTCCCCGAAGATGTTGATGGGCACGCGGATATGCACCGGTGCGGGCCGCCCGGAGGTGGCCACGCGAAACGCCCGACGGCAGATCAAGAACGGGATCTCCTCGACCTTTGTGATGGTAAAGGATTCCTTGCAAATGCTGTCGTAAAGTGCCGTCTGATCCACCCCGGTCAGCCCGTGCTTTTTGTCTTGGTTGATCGGAATGTCGGAGCTGAAAAAGATAACCGGAACGGAGCTGAGAAACGCCTCTGTTATGCCTGGTGTGCAATGGGTCACGCCGGGGCTGGGCGCTTCCAACACCGCCGGGCGGCCGGTGATTTTGGCATAAGCTTCTGCCGCATAGGATGCGGTGCGTTCGTCCCGGGTCAGCACAAATTCGATGTCCGAATGGGCGCGCCATTCCTTGTACCAACCAATCGTCGTCTCGCCGGGCAGGCCAAAGACATGGGTGACGCCGTGCAGCGTGAGCATGCGCAAGAGCGCCTGTGCACCGTTCAGGCGCTCTGGCGGGGGCAGGTTTGGCATCACGTGCCCTCCAACACTTGGGTGCGATAGCGCTGCAAGGTCTCGGGCGCTGGCGCGCAGCCAAGGCCGGGCACGCTGGGCACGTGGACATGGCCATCGCGCACCGGAAACGGGGTTTGGGCCAGATCCGCCTGGGCGTAGAACGTGGACATGTAGAATTCGCATCCCAAGGTCAGATCGGGGACAGCAGCCATCAGGTGGGCGCCTGCCATATGGGCGATGGATGTCTCGAACATACAGCCGCCATAGACTTCGATCCCAACGGCGCGCGCGATCGAGGCAATCTCAAGACAGCGGCGAATGCCCCCTGACTTGGCGATCTTGAGCGAGAAGATGTCCGCGATGCGCGTGTGCGTGCCGCGCAAGGCGGCACCAACATCAAAGACGCTCTCATCGGCCATGATCGGCACGTCCACGGCCTTTGTGATCGCGGCCAGGGCCTCGCGCTCGAACAGACGCACGGGCTGTTCCACGAAATCGGGGCGAAAGCCTTCCAGGTCTCGGATGTGGCGGATGGCGTCATAGGCGCCAAGGCCCTGATTGTAGTCGATACGCAGCCGGATATCGTCGCCATAGCGCTGGCGCAGGGCCTCCAGGCGCATCAGGTCAAAGCCGTGGCCCGCAAAGCCGGTTTTGAGCTTGAAGATCCGAACGCCGCTGTCCCAAATCTCGGCAATGTCGTCGAGATCCGCGTCAAAATCCGGGTTGGCCACGGAAAAGCTTAGGGGGATGCTGTCGCGGGCACGTCCGCCCACAAGCTCGGCCATCGCAAGGCCCGCGATCTGGCCTGTCAGATCAAGAAGCGCGCATTCCAAAGCCGCTTTAGCCTCCGGGTGGCCGACCAGGGCGCGGTTGGCCTCGGCCAGGATCGGCTCCACCAATACCGGGTCGCGCCCTATGACCAGCGGGCGCAGATGCACGTGAAGCGCGCTGGCTGCGCCCTCGACCGTGCCGGTGAACACGGGCCAGGGCGAGGCTTCGCCCCAACCGGTCAGCCCACTATCGGTGACCAGTTCCAGCAGGGCCACATGGATGCCGCCCACATCTCCCGACCCGTGAGAGTGGACTGCGCGCGCCGGGATCAGCACGCAATGGATGCGCATCTCGGCAATGCGGTGATCGCTCAACCTTCGCCTCCCCTGGGATCGTCCAAGTGTGTGGGGAACCGGCGGGGCAGAAGGCCCGCTTGGAACCACAAAAGGTAAGTGTAGATGGAAAAGACCGGCAGGCCGGTGGCCCGCCGGATGTCCGCGGCATAGGGCACCATGTTTGTGCACTCCAACAGGATCGCACCCAGATCGGCATGGGTTTCCACTAAGCGCCGGGCTGCGGCGAGGTTGTCTGCGCGCGCCTGGTCAAAATCGATCTCAGCCGCGTCGCCCAGAACCCGCTGCGTGAAGTGAGACCCAGCACCGGTGCCGATCACGGGCGTGTCCGGGGGCAGGTTGGCCGCGCTCAAATGCGCCTCCGTCAGGGTCTCGGACGATATGGTCAAGACGCCCAAGCGCTTGCCCTGGGGCAGGCTTGCCTGGATCAAGGGCGCTTGCAATAGCGACGATGCTGCGGTGGGCACGCCTAGGCTGCGCGCCATCTCGGCCTGGAAGGGGACCAGAAAGCCACAATTCGTGGCAATACCATCACAGCCCAGATCGACCAGTTCGCGCCCCGCTTCGAGAAACGCCCCCATCAGCGGTGCGGGATCGCCGCGCACCACATTGTCCGGTGTGGCCGCGCGCACCACCTTGTATTGGACGGGAAATGGCCATGTGCCCGCGTTGCCGATGTCGCCTGGGATGCGGGCAAAGCGCGTGTTGAGCATCAGAATGCCCACCGTCGCACCGAAGACTGTTTTGCCGCCCTGGGTGCTCATGCCCGCAGGCCCTGGGGTGCGTACAGATCCGCATAGGCCAGGCGCACGGCTTGCGAGGCATGGCGGGCACGATCCTCGATATGGGCGCGCATGGCGTCCGAGGCGGCGGCCGCATCGCCAGAGCGCACCACGTTGAGCACTTCGCGATGGTTTTCGGTCGTGGTGCGCCCTGCGGCCTGCAAGCTGCGCAAATCCGCGGTGCGCACAAACCGGATTTTGTCGTAGATGGTTTTCAGCAACCCCAACAACTCGTCATTTCTCGACAGGCCGGTCAGGTGCAGATGGAAGCGTTCGTCCAGCTCCATCAGGCGGATCGGGTCGGTGGTGTCGGCGTATTCACGGCCGCTTTCATCCAACTCCGCCTCTATGGCGTGCAATTGCGCGGCGCTCGCGCGCAACGTGGCCCCCCGGACCGCCTCACACTCGATGGCGATGCGGGCCTGGTACAGATGACCGATGCGGGTGTCCGATAGATCCCGGCAAAAAAAGCCGCGGCCTGCGTGAAATTCGACAAAGCCTTCCGCGACCAGCCGGTTCAGCGCCTCGCGTAAGGGGGTGCGGCTGGCCCCCAGCGCGCGCGACAGGGTGCTTTCGTTGATCCGCTCGCCCGGTTTGAAGGCAAAAGCGGCAGCCTGGGCGCGCAGCTGCCCATAAAGCGTACTGACCGTGTCGTCATGGGGTTTTGCGGCTTGCGTCACTACGGGTCCACCCTGAAGATATTGCTTAGCTTAGCGCACCTCTTGCATTGTGCGCAAGGCTGTGCCTTGATCTGTATACAATTTAGCAGTCGTCTAGAGGGGGGATACCATTCCGACGCGGGTCATCATAGCAGGGGCAGGGATTGTGGGTGTGTCCAGCGGCATCTGGTTGCGCCGGTTCAGCGATGCCGAGGTGACCATTATCGATCGCGCCGGCCCGGGCGAGGGCACATCGCACGGCAATGCGGGCGTGCTTGCCGCATGCTCCATCGCGCCGGTGACCGCGCCGGGATTGACCCGCAAGGCCCCGCGTATGTTGATGAACCCGGATTTCCCCCTGTTTTTACGGTGGAGCTATCTGCCCAAGCTTTTGCCGTGGCTGCGCAAGTATTTGTCCCATGCCAATGATGAGGATACCCGGCGCATCGCCAAGGGCCTGACGGAGATTGTGGCCGACAGCGTGGCGCAGCACAAAGCCCTGGCGGCTGGGACGGCGGCAGAAGACTGGGTGCGAGAGAGCGACTATTCCTTTGCCTATGCGGATCGGGCCGCCTTTGAGGGGGATGCCTATACCTGGGACCTGCGCCGCGAGGCGGGCTTTGTGCCAGAGCTGCGAGAGGGTGCGGAATTGCGGGCGTTTGAGCCCAATTTGGCCCCCGAGATTGGCTTGCTGGCCACGGTCAAAGAGCATGGGTTCATCCGCGATCCTGGCCGCTATGTCAAAGCGCTGGCGCAAGAGTTCGAGGCGCTGGGCGGCAAGATCATACGCGCCGAGATCAAGGATTTTGAGTTTGACGCCGAGCGCGTGAGGGCCGTGCTGACCGAGGCCGGGCCCGTGCCGTGCGACCGGGTGATCTTGGCGACAGGAGTGTGGTCCAAGCCCCTGTTGGCCAAGCTGGGGTTGCAAGTCCCGCTAGAGACGGAGCGCGGGTACCATGTTATTTTTGAGGGGGCGAGCGGTGGGCCCTCGCACCCGATCATGGTTGCCAGCGGCAAGTTCGTGGCAACGCCAATGGCCCAAGGCCTGCGCTGCGCAGGTGTGGTAGAGTTTGGCGGGCTGGAGGCCGGGCCCTCGACCGCGCCGCTTGCGCTGTTGCGGCGGCAAGCGAAGGCGGCTTTTCCGGATCTAAGCTGCACGGGTGAAGTGGAGTGGCTGGGCCATCGGCCCGCGCCTTCGGACAGCCTGCCCTTGATCGGGCAAGTGCGTCAGACCGGCCTCTACACCGCCTTTGGCCACCACCACATTGGATTGACCGGTGGGCCGAAAACAGGAAGGATTGTGGCGGGTCTCGTCGCAGACCAGCCCGTGAACACAGATCTAAGGACCTTTGATCCCATGCGTTTTGCGTGAGATCGCGACGAGAGACCAATGACCATCAGGGAGACTAACATGAAAACTATGATCACCACATGCGCGGCTTTGGCCACGACGGCGCTGTTGGCCGCACCGGCCATGGCGCAGGAAAAATGGGACCTTCCCATGGCCTATTCGGGCTCCAACTTCCACTCGGTCACCGGTGCGGAGTTCGCGCAATGCGTGACCACCGGCACCGGCGGGGCGATTGAGATCACCACGCATCCGTCCGGCTCGCTGTTTGCGGGTGCAGACATCAAGCGCGCGGTGCAAACCGGCCAGGTGCCCATCGGCGAGCGCCTGTTGTCGGGCCACCAGAACGAGAGTGCGATTTTCGGCTGGGACAGCGTGCCGTTCCTGGTCTCGTCCTTTGACGAGCATGACAAGCTGTACGAAGTGGCGAAGCCCTACCTGGAGGAGCTGCTGTCCGAGCAGAACCTGACCTTGCTCTACTCCGTTCCGTGGCCGCCGCAGGGCCTTTATTTTGATCGCGAGATCAATTCGGTCTCGGATATGGAGGGGATCAAGTTCCGGTCCTACAACAACGCCACCAACCGTATGGCCGAGTTGACCAAGATGCTGCCCGTGCAGATCGAGGCGGCCGAGATCAGCCAAGCCTTTGCGACCGGTGTGGCGGAATCCATGGTGTCGTCCGGGGCCACAGGCTATGACCGCAAAGTGTGGGAAAGCCTTAGCCACTTCTACGAGGTCGATGCGTGGCTGCCGCGCAACTACATGCTGATCAACTCGGGCGTGTGGGACGGTGTGTCGGACGCCAACAAGAACGTCGTCAACGCCTGTGCGGCAATGGCCGAGTATGCGGGCACCTGGCGCGCCAAGGAGTACACCGGCTTTACCCTGGCGGGTTTGGCCGCGGGCGGCATGACGGTGGAGCCTGCGGGCGAGGCGCTGATGGGCGAGCTTAAAGCGATCGGCGAGACCATGACCGCCGAGTGGCTGGACGCCGCTGGCGAGACCGGCAAAGCCATTGTCGATGCCTATAACGCGGCGCAGTAACGCCAAGACCAAAGGCCAGCCGCGCCCCACGTGCGGCTGGCCCTCCCCCCCTTCTTTTGCCTGTCCTGACAGCGAGGTTCCCCATGATCGGTGCGTTGCGCGGCCTGCGCCGTGGTCTTGACGGCCTTTACTTCCTTTCTGGTGTGATCGCGGCCTTGTGCCTGATCGCCATTCTGCTGCTGATCGTGGCCCAAATGGTGGCCCGCTGGACGGGCGAGATTTTCCCAGGTGCCGCCAATTACGCAGGCTATGCCATGGCGGCGGCCAGCTTTTTTGCCTTTGCCCACGCGCTGAACCGGGGCGCTCATATCCGTGTGTCGCTGGTGCTGAACTTGGTTCCGAAATCCGTGAACCGGATCATGGAGATCTGGTGCTTTGCCATCGCCACGGCGGTGATGTGGTATTTCACCTATTACGCCTATTGGTTCACCTATTGGTCTTGGAAATTCAACGAGGTCAGCCAAGCCCAGGACGCGACGCCCATGTGGATCCCCCAATCGGTGATGGTTGTGGGCGGGGCGATCCTGGCCATCGCGCTGACGGACAATCTGGTCCATGTGCTGTTGCGCGGCACCCACCGCATCAAGCGCGATCAAATCGAACAAAGCTACGTGGAGTAGACCAATGGAAGAAGTTTACGCCATCACGCTGTTCTTATTCGTGCTCTTTTTATTGCTGGGCTCTGGTGTTTGGGTGGGACTGGCCCTGATGGGCGTGGCGTGGGTGGGGATGGAGTTGTTCACCACCCGCCCAGTGGGCGATACGATGATCACCACGATCTGGGCCTCGTCTTCGAGCTGGACCCTGACCGCGCTGCCGCTGTTTATCTGGATGGGCGAAATTTTGTTTCGCACGCGCTTGTCGGAAGACATGTTTCGCGGCCTCTCGCCCTGGCTCGCGCGACTGCCGGGCGGGTTGGTGCACACCAACATCGTGGGCTGTACGGTGTTTGCGGCGGTCTCCGGCTCGTCGGCGGCGACGCTGACCACGGTGGGCAAAATGTCTATCCCCGAGCTGCGCGCCCGCGACTACCCCGAGCGGATCGTGATCGGTACCCTTGCCGGTGCGGCGACCTTGGGCTTGATGATCCCGCCCTCGCTGGCGCTGATCGTCTATGGCGTCACTGTGAATGAAAGCATCACGCAGTTGTTCTTTGCGGGCGTGTTCCCCGGCCTGTGCCTGGCGCTGATGTTTATGGGATATGTGGCGGTCTATTCGCGCCTCTCGGGCACCTGGAACCCCAAACGCGAGACGGGCATGTCCTTTGCGGACAAGCTTAGAAACTCGCGTTTTTTGATCCCGGTCTTGTGCCTGATCTTTGTGGTCATCGGTTCGATGTATGCAGGCTATGCCACAGCGACGGAGGCGGCGGCCATCGGGGTGATCGGCGCGCTGGTGCTGGCGGCCAGCCAAGGCTCGTTGACCTGGGGGACGTTCACCGAAAGCCTGATGGGGGCGACCCGCACCTCTGCCATGATCGCACTAATCTTGGCCGGTGCTGCCTTCCTGAAACTTGCCATGGGCTTTACCGGTCTTCCACGTGCCTTGGCCGATGGCATCGCCACGATGGAGCTGTCGCGCTTCGAGCTGCTGATGATCCTGATGGTGTTCTACATCATCCTTGGCATGTTCCTCGACGGGATCTCGTCTGTGGTGCTGACCATGGCGGTGGTAGAGCCGATGGTGCGCGAGGCGGGCATCGACCTGATCTGGTTTGGTATCTTCGTCGTGGTGGTGGTCGAGATGGCGCAGATCACACCGCCCATCGGGTTCAACCTGTTTGTGCTGCAAGGCATGACGGAACACGAGATGGGCTATATCACCCGCGCGGCATTCCCAATGTTCCTGATCATGGTGCTGATGTGCTTTGTGCTGATCTTGTTCCCCGGCATCGCCATGTGGCTGCCCGAGACGATGCGACAATCGCCCTAGCCCCGCATCCTATCCGGCCTATGTTTGCGCGCAGCCGGCTTCAGTGGATTGGGGCAGGTGCTGCGTCCAACAATTGCTGGGTATAAGCACTTTGCGGGGCGCTCAGCACGCTTGCGGTGGGGCCCATCTCCTCGATCTGGCCCTGGCGCATCACCGCCACGGTGTCGCACAACATCTGCACCACCGACAAATCATGGCTGACAAAAAGGTATGTGAGGTTCAAGCGCATTCGAAGCTCAGCCAGAAGGTTCAGCACAATCGCTTGGATCGAGACATCGAGGGCCGCGGTCGGTTCGTCCAAGATCAAAAGTGCAGGATCCACCGCAAGCGCGCGCGCAATGCCGACGCGCGCCTTTTGGCCCCCGGACAATTGGTGGGGAAGGCGAGACAACAGCGGCGCGGGCAGGCCCACCTGGGCGGCAAGGTCATGGACCCGGTCCCGGCGTGCTGCGGGCGCAAGGCTGCTGAGATGTCGCAAAGGCTCGGCGATGGTTTGCTCGGCGGTGTGGCGGGGGTTCAGGCTGTCGGTGGCATCCTGGAACACCATTTGAATTTTGGGCCGCCTGGGGTCGGAGGCAAAGCGCGCCGCGCGCACGTCGCACAGGCTTGCCCCCTCAAACAGAACCTCGCCACCGCTTGGGTCCTGCAAACGGGCGATGATCGACGACAGGGTTGATTTGCCCGAGCCGCTTTCCCCCACCAAGCCCAGACAACCCCCTTGACGCAGATCGAAGCTGACGCCGCGCAAGGCCTGCACCGGCCCAGACTTTCCAGCAAAGGTTTTGGTCACATCGCGCACGGACAACAGCACCTCGCCTTGCTGGGGCACCGGCATGGGCGCGCCACCCACCACCAAATCATGCAGGGCCTTGCCCGGGTGCGGGGTCGCGGCGATCAAGCGCTGGGTATAGGCGTGGTGGGCCGCTTGGCTGAGCTGTGCGGGCGTGCCTGTCTCGATAATCTCACCGTCTTTCATCACCACCAGCCTGTCACAATACTCCCCCGCGAGGCCCAGATCATGGGTGATCAGGATCACGCCCATCTGACGCTCTCGCGCCAGCTTCTGGATCAGGTCCATGACGGTCTTTTGGGTGGTCACATCCAAGCCTGTTGTGGGCTCGTCCGCGATCAGCAGCTTGGGTTGGCAGGCCAGCGCCAGGGCGATCACCACCCGCTGGCACATGCCGCCCGACAGTTCGAACCCATAGGCGTGATAGCGTTGGGCGGCGTCTTTGATCTGCACCTCCTCCAACGCGGCGATGGCCTTGGCGCGGGCGTCCCCGGCGGTGGCTTGGCTGTGCTGGCGCAGCACATCTTCGATTTGAAGGCCCACCTTGCGGATCGGGTTCAACGCGGCACGGGGGTTTTGAAAGATCATCGAGATTTCGCGCCCGCGAATATCGTTCATGGCAGCCTCGGAGGCCTGGGCCAGATCCACGCCGCCATAGGTCAGATCGCCCGAGGTGATGCGCCCGCCCTGGTCGAGGATGCGCATCACGCTGTAGGCGGTGACGGACTTGCCCGAGCCGCTTTCGCCCACGATGCCCAGGGTCTCGCCCCGGTCCACGGCTAGATCAATGCCGCGCACCGCGTTCACCGGGCCTTTGCTTGTGTCAAACTGGACACACAGATCTTTGATCGTCAGCATTTAACGTCTCTGCCTTGGGTCCAGTTTGACACAAGCAAAGGCCCGGTGAACGCGGTGCGCGGCATTGATCTAGCCGTGGACC
>JBCBNR010000045.1:0-12763 GCA_039821665.1 Pseudomonadota bacterium | reverse complement strand
GACCGATCACAGGATCAACCTGTCGCTTTATAAGCTCGACCAGATCCTGGAAGGGGATTTGGACGAGATCCTGAATGCCCTGGCCGCGGCCGACCAGGCCGAACGGCTGGCCGCATTGGATCCATGACCCTGCGCGAGGCGCTGGCGGCGACAACCCGGGCCCTCAGCCAAGGGGGCAGCCCCACGCCATCCCGCGATGCCCGCGCCTTGGTCGCCCATGCCGCAGGCATCGAACCCCACCGCGTGATGCTTGACCCGGACCACCCGTTGGATGCCCGCGCCCAAGACTGGCTGGCCGACGCCACCCAAGACAGGCTGGCCCACAGGCCGGTGGCACAGATCATCGGATACCGGCTGTTTTGGGGGCGGCGCTTTGCTGTCACACGCGATACCCTGGACCCTCGGCCCGAGACCGAGATTTTGGTGGAGCAGGCCTTGCGCGCGCCCTTCCGCCGGGTGCTGGACCTGGGCACCGGGACGGGCTGCATTCTGCTCAGCCTGTTGGCGGAGCGACCCGAGGCCACCGGGCTGGGCACTGACCTTTCCGCTGCTGCCCTGCAGGTGGCGCTTGAAAACGCGCACGCCCTTGAGCTTGGCGACCGGGTGGGGTTTGCACACGGTGCGTGGTGGGAGGCCGTCACAGGGCAGTTCGATCTTATTGTCTCAAATCCACCCTATATCCCCGGGGCGGATATGGCCGATCTTGCCGCCGATGTTCGCCTGTGGGAGCCCCACATCGCCCTGAGCCCCGGCCAGGACGGGTTGGAGGCGTACCGCATCCTTGCCGGTCACCTTGCGCAACATCTCGCGCCAGGGGGGCGCGCCTTGTTCGAGTTTGGCATCAACCAAGCCCCACAAGTTACCGAAATATTTGAAAAGAACGGGCTTGCCACCCAAGCCCATCGTGATTTCGACGGGCGCGATAGATGCCTGGAAGTCACAGCAGCGTCCCCATGCGCGCCCCCCGTTTGACAGTTTGCCCTTGAGTTTTGGCCCGCGCTCTGTATACGGTTTTGTGGTCGGCAGCAGGTTTACCCCCGCTCAACGACACACCGCCCATACAATAACGCAGCCATGCTGCGCGTGGCACCGGAACATGCGCCCCATTGGGGGAGCGCTTTCAGCAGATATTGGCCTTATGAGATCATCCAACAAGTCGCGTTCGCGCAACAAGAACAACAATCGTAACCGCAACGTCGGCAACATTATCAACCGCGTCTTCGACAGTGCGGGTCCCGAGGGGAAGGTGCGTGGCACGCCCCAGCAGATCATCGAAAAGTATCAGACGCTGGCGCGCGATGCCCAGCTTGCGGGCGACCGGGTGGCGGCGGAGAATTTCCAACAACATTCCGAGCATTACGCCCGCATGTTGGCCGAAGCACAGCGCGAAATGGCCGAGCGTCAGGCCCAGCACGAGGCGCAAAATCCCCGGGGCGGTCAGAACGGTGGCGCGCCGCAGACCCAATCCGACACGGGCGAGCGTCCGGCCATGTCTGCCGATGGGCCCCAGCCCGACGTGGTGGAAGCTGCGCCGCAATCCGCATTGGGCGTGGTCGAGCCTGAGGGAACCGCCGATTTGGTGGAAACACCGGAGGCTGAGGCCAAACCCAAACGCAGTCGCGCGCGCCGTCCCGCAAAACCAGCGGCGGAGGCTGAGGCCAAGGCCGAACCGGGCGAGCCCGAGCCCGCAACCGAGTAAACCGTTTACGGGCTTTTCGCGCTGCCATTCGCGCTGAACGCAGCGCTAAGCTTGCAAAACCCTTCCAGATCCACCTGCTCGGCCCGCAAAGTGGGCGACAGGCCCGCGGCCTCGATGCGCGCCTGCGCATCCGGGGCCAGCGCTTTCAGACTTGCCCGCAGCATCTTGCGCCGCTGATTGAACGCCGCGGCGACCACACGGCTCAGCGCCTCGGGCTCTGCCGTGAAACGTGGCGCGGGCAGGGCGTCCAGATGGACCACGGCGGATGTCACCTTGGGCGGTGGCGTGAACGCCTTGGGCGAGATTTCAAACGCGATGCGCGCCGTGGCCCGCCATTGGGCCAGGATCGACAAACGCCCGTAAGCCTTGGACCCCGGGGCCGCGACGATCCGATCAGCCACCTCGCGTTGGAACATTAGGGTCAAGCTGCCCCAGTCCGGCGGCCAGGTGGCAGGGGTCAGCCATCGCACCAAAAGCTCGGTGCCCACATTGTAGGGCAGATTGGCAACCACCCGGTAAGGCGCGCGCAGCAACCGAGCCGTGTCCACCTCCAGCGCGTCGCCGTCTACCACCTGCAGCCGACCGGGATAGGCTTGCGCCACTTCCGCTAGGGCCGGCAGACAGCGGGCATCCCGCTCTACCGCGACCACCTTGCGCGCCCCTTCCATCAGCAGTGCGCGGGTCAGACCACCGGGGCCGGGGCCCACCTCCAACACATCGCAGGCGCTCAGATCGCCCGCACGCCGGGCAATGCGCCGGGTCAGGTTCAGGTCCAGCAGAAAGTTCTGGCCCAGGGATTTGCGCGCGCTCAGCCCATGGGCTGCGATCACACGGGCCAGCGGCGGCAGAGGATCCACAGGATCAGTCACCGGCCCGGGCCATCCGGTCCGCCTCGACCAGGGCATTGATCAGCGATGTGGCTGACGCCACGCCGCGCCCGGCAATATCGAAGGCCGTGCCATGGTCGGGCGAGGTGCGCACAAAGGGCAAGCCCAAGGTGATGTTGACGCCCCCCTCGAAATCCAGCGTCTTGACCGGGATCAGCGCCTGGTCGTGATACATGCACAGCGCCGCGTCATAGCTCGCGCGGGCGCGCGCGTGGAACATCGTGTCGGCGGGCAGGGGGCCGGTGATGTCCATCCCGCCCGCCGCCAGGGTCGCCACACAGCCGTTGATCCAATCAAGCTCTTCCGCGCCCATGGCGCCGGCCTCGCCCGCATGCGGGTTCAGCCCGGCCACAGCCAAGCGCGGGGCTTTGAGGCCGAACCGGGTCCTCAGCGCGCTATGGGTGATCTGGGCTGTTTCGCGCAAAAGGGCAGGCGTCAGGGCCTGGGGCACCTCGGACAAGGCGATATGGATGGTCACCGGCACAGCGCGCAGGCCCGCGGCGCTGAGCATCATGACCGAGCGGTCCACCCCACCCAAATGGGCGAGGTATTCCGTATGCCCCGGATACGCAAAGCCCGCGCCGTCCTGCAGCACCTTTTTGTTGATCGGATTGGTGACCACGGCAGAGCATACCCCGGCCTGGACCAAAGCCACCGCCTGATCGATGGAGGCGACCGTGCTGGCCGCAGCCGCCAAATCCGCTTGGCCAGGCACCACCGGGCGGGGCAAGCTTGGGGTCACCGGCAGCACGGGCAGGGCGTCGGACATATCCCGCACCTCGCTTGGGTCGGCAATCACCCGCATGGGGATGTTTTGGGGCGCCAGCCACCCAGGATCGGCCACAGCTATAAAGACCGGGCCGGTCTTGCGCAGCGCGTCCCAGGCAGCGGCTGTGATCTCCGCCCCGATGCCCGCAGGATCCCCCATGGTCAGGGCCAGGGGGCGGGTCATCACCGCGCCTCGATCACCGCGTCACCGCGCAGTTCTTGCAAGAAGCCTTGACCGAAATTGTTCATCCGCTCGTTGAAGATCCGCCGCCGCAGCGCCTCGCGCGCTTCGGGAGAGGTCGCATCGCCCCGGCCGCACAGCATCACCAGAACCACCCCCCGGCTGTCGCGTTGAACGGCGGACTCGGTCGGTTGCAACCCCGCAAGGGTCAGGCGGATGTCTTGGGGGACTTGGATCTCCGGCGTGGGATCCGAGCGGCCCGAGCCGGTGCCATATTCCTCGGCCAGTGCGTCCACATCCTCGCAGGTGCCCACCTCGCCCGCCACCAGGGTCAACTGCGCAGTCGCGGCCGTGACCGCCGCCTCGGGCGCGTTGGGGGCAAGCGGGATGATCAATTGCGAGAAGACCAGCGTTTGCTGTGTCTGCTCAGGTGTGGCGCTGGCGGCCACATCCCGGGTGCGGATGTCGAGGAGTTTTAGGATCGTAAACCCCTGGGGCAACGGAATGGCCGCCGTCACCTCGCCCGGTTGCAAGGCCAAAAGCTGACCCGCGATTTGCGGCGGCAAGCCTGCGGCTGGGATCCAGTCCAGCCGCCCCCCCCGCGCAGCCGACGCCGCCTTGGAATAACGCGCGACCGCGGCGGAGAAGTTGCCGCCCCGGTTCAACTCTCGGCTCAGTTGATCGGCCAGCGCCTTTGTCGCCTCCGGCCCACGGTCCTCGGTCGGGATGGCAAGCTCTTGGATCAAGATCTCTTCGGGTGTGCCTGTGGTGGCGAATTCAAGGGCCGCATCCAGATCCTGCTCGGACGGGGTAGCGCGGGCGCGAAACCGCGCCTGAACCACGTCGCGCCACAACAGATTGGCGGTCAAAAACGCCTCCAACGTCTCGGGCGCGATGCCACGGGCCTGCAAGGCAAGGCCCACCTGTTCGGGCGTAAGGTTGCGCTGTTGGGCAAAGCGCGCGAGCGCCTCGCTTATCTGCGCCTCGGTCAGTTCCAGCCCCAAGCGACCGGCGGCTTGCAAACGCAGCCGATCATCGGTCAACTGCTCCAGGGCCAATGCGCCCACGTCACCGGGCGCGCCAAACGCGGTCAGAAGGGCGGTGCGCTGATCCAACTCAAATTGCGTAATCGCCCGTTCGTTTACGATCAAAACGGGCTGAAACCGGGTGTCTTGGGCGCTGGCGCCCAAGGCCGCCAACAGGCAAAGCCCCGCAAATCCGATCCCAAGAAGGCGCGTGTGGATCATTCTTTGAAAGCTCCCTGTTACCGCGGCGTACAGCTGTGATTGCGCGCCGCCGCCGTTCCCGCACCCAGGCCTGCCAATTGCACGGACAGGCCAAAACTGGTGGAGGGCGGCACATCACTGGACGTTGTAAACCGACGCGTCGCTGAAAGGTCAACCCTGATACACTCGTTGCCATAGCTCAAGCGCCCCTCATAACGGATCGAGCGGTCATCGGTCAGGTTGTAGCGCCAGGCCCCTTTGAACGACCATTGGTCCGAGATGTCCCAGCTTGTGTCCAACGTCAATTCGCTCGACTCGTCCACATTGCCCAAGATCGGGTTGCTGGTGTCCTCGGCCAGGTAAATCACGCCTGCCTCCAATGAAAAGCGGTCGAGTGTTACCTCCAGATCAGCCTCGGCCCTGCGAAAATCAAAGCTGTTGTCCAACAGCGCCCGCGTGCCAAATGTCACCCCAGGGGGCAAGGCCAAGGTGACCGCAGCCACTAAGTCCGAGCGCGAGCCGGCCAACCCTGTGCCGGTGGCAAAGGTCTGGTTGGGATCCGCCCGCACCACCTGGCCCACGGTCACCCCAAAGGACCAACCGCCAGGGTTCTCCAAAATATAGCGCGCGCCGATATTGGCGCGCAGACCTGTCTCGTAAACGTCAAGACCGGGAAAACGATTGAGCGCAAAGAGGTTGGTTTCATCCAATTCGGGCAGCAGACTGTCCTCGTTGGGAAAGGCGGTGTCGTCGCCCGTATCCCCGGTAAACAGCACCTGGGCGATCGGTTCGATAATCTGGGTGGTTTGGAGGCCCCGCTTGACCAGGGGGAAGCGCCATTCCAGCCCCAAGGTGGGCACCACCCGCGACAGCGCGGTCCCGCCCACATCGGTCACACGGTAGTATTGGGCATCGATCGCGCCCAACGCCGCAACCTGCATGCCGTTGTCCAAGGTCACATCCTTGCGCCAATCCGCACCTGCGGTAAAGCGCGCGACATTGCGCCCGTCCTCGCGCACCAGGCCAAGGGCTGTGCCCTCGATGCTCAGCCGCCCCAGATCCGGGTCGATGTCTAAATAGCGTTTGGCGCGCACCTCCGGCAGAACAAAGGGGATCAGCGCGTTATCCTCGTCATCGCGCAGGGATTGGAAGCCCGCGAGCCGAAATTCGGTGAAATCGTCCTGGCGGTAGCGCGAGATCGTGGCAAAGCTCTCCAACCGGTCCGCGCTGGAATAATCGAATTGGCGCAAAAAACTGGTATCGCTGGTCAGGTCCAGCTTGAACTCACCCTTGAACCCATCATCGAACCGGGTGGTGGCGTCGATGTCCAGAAAGCCGCGCAAGCCCGCGTTGTCGATCCCGTCACGAAAGGCCAGCGCGCCGGTGGCTGTCAGCCCGCCGCCCAGATAGCGCTGGCGAAACTCCGCCTCCAAGATTGCCCCCCCGGTGGAGGTGAGGAACGGCGTCAGCGTCACATCGGCATGATCGCCCAAGACCACGAAGTAGGGCAGTTTCAGGCTGTTCTCGTAGATGTCCGAGCGGCCTAGAACCGGGACGAGCAGCCCGGTGGCCCGCCCAGCGGAGGGGTCCGCGATGCGCAACTGCGGCAGCCACAAAAGCGGCAGGCCCAAAAATTCGAACCGCGCATTTTCGAAATAGATCTGCTTTTCGATCGTGTCTTGGATCACCCGTTGCGCCCGGATCCGCCACAGCGGGGTGTCGGTGCTGGAACAGATCCGGCAGGTCGAGGCGACCGTGCTGTCGAGCACGTTGAAACGCCCTGCGCCGCTGCGGGTCAATCGGGCCGCGGCCACCTGCAGCGCGTCATCCACCAACAACCGCACACCCTGGGCAAGGCCATTGCCCAACCGCGCATCCAGCTCGGCCAGCGAGGCAAGGATGGTGGTGCCGTCAGGCGTCTCCAGCCGGATCGCCCCTTCGGCGCTGACAAGGCCAGTTTGGGTGTTATAGCTCAGGCGTTCAGCGCTCAGCCGCGCCCCTTCATAAAGCACCGTCACAGCGCCGGTTGCCACCAGCCGGGCGGTGGTGGTGTCATACCGCACCTGATCGGCCAGGATCGCCACAGGCACCTGGATGTCACCGTTTGAAAGGGCTGCATCCGACAGGGCAGGCGCTTGCGCGCAGGCATGGCTTGCCGCGGCCAGCCACACCAGCAGCGCCAACCACAGCCGTCTCACCCGTCCTCCAAATGCAACAAAAGCGCTGTGGCCAGCAGAATCGCGGCACCCGGTGGTGCGCCTGCGGCCAGCAAGATGGGGATAGAGCCGTTGGCCCCCAGGGATTCGCTGAAATCCTTGAAAAAGTAGAGGGCAAAGCCCGCAAGTACCGCGATCAAGATGCGAATGCCCGTTTGGCCAAATCGCACATGGCGCATGGACAGGCCCGCACCGATCAGCACCATCGCGGCGAACAAAGCGGGGCGCGCAAGCTCGGTCGCGAAGTAGAGCCTGTGGCGCAAGGCCGAAAAGCCCGCCCGCTCCAACTGCGCGATAAAGCCGGGCAAGGCCCAGATCGGCACCTGCTCGGGCGGGGCCAAACGGTCCTGAATATCGGCCACGGTCAACGCTGTGGCCAAACGCACCAGGGCCAGATCCTCGGGCGGGGCGAGCACGGCAGAGCTGCTGGGATCAAGGGCCCAACGGCGCACCTCGCGCAGCTCCCACGCGCCGGGGGTTAGGGTCGCGGTGCGCGCGGACAGGCGCGCGCGGATCTGCCCGTCAGTGCCGTAATCATGCAAGGTCACCCCGCTGAGCAATTGCCCGCCGCCATCGACCCGTGCGGCCTGTATCACCGTCTGCCCTTCCTCTGTGCCCTGGCGCAGCCACGCGTCCCTGTCCGATAGGCTTAGGGTGCTTTGGCCCGAGGCGGTGAATTGGTTGGTCAGGCTCAACGCCTGCTCGCGGGTCAGCGACACCAGCGGGTTGAACGCCATCACCGCCGCAATCCCAAGGACAATCGCGGCAAAGACAGGCATGTGCAGCGCCGAGATGCCCGACACCCCGGCGGCCCGCACTACCACCAGTTCAGAGGATCGCGAGAGACCCAGATAGGTGGTCAAGGCGGCCAGCATCAGGATCAACGGAAAGGTGTCGTTCAAAATGGCCGGCGCCTGCAACGCTGTGATCGCCAGCGCATCCTGCACCCCCGCACCATAGCCCGAGAGGGCGCGCATATTCTCCACCCCCGCAAAGACCAGGATCAACAGCAAAACCACCGAAGAGACCTGGATCAAAGCCCATAGAAAACGGCGCAGCAGATAAAGCCAAAGGGTCATAGGCCCGCCTCGTGCGCGCGCAGGCGCGGCCGCCTGGGGCGCGACAGCACAAGCAACAGCGCTCCAAACACCAGCGCCAAGACCCAGGCACTGTACAGCACCCCAAAAAGATGGGGGTCCGAGGCGACCGTGCTCTTGCTCAGGATTTGCGCCAGCACGCACAGGGTGCCCAGGCCCACGCCCAACACGATCCGCTGGCCCAGGCCCCTGCGTTGAAATTGTCCGGTATAAAGGGCAGTCGCGGCCAAAAGCGGCAGCAGCAGCGCAAGCCCGGTGTTGACCAGGATCGCATGCCCCTCGGCCACATAGGGTCCAATGCCCCGGCGGCCCAAGCTGGGCAGCGTGTCCGCGCGCAATACAAGATCGAGCAACGCGAACTCCTCGGGGCGTTTGCGACGGCTGGCATCCGCTGTGACCAGTTCGGTCAAATCGTATGTCACCTCGTCAAAGCGCACTTGGCTGAGCGTGTTGCGCGCCACGTCATGGGTCAGCGCAATGCCCTTGGACATCAGCAGTCGCGCCTCGTCCCCATTGCGCAGCAATATCGCACGCTCCGCCGAATAGGTGACGGGACGCGCAGGGTTGCGGGCATCGTGCAAGAACAGCCCCGCCATCTCGCCCTCGCGCGAGGTGTCATCGACAAAGATCGTCAGGGTCTTAGCGGGGTGGATGAACTGCCCCTCGCGCACCAGCGAATTGGCCAACGCGGTTCGGATCTCTTTGCGCCGATCCTCCAGGGCTGCGGTGGCCTGGGGCACCGCTTGGGTGTGGATCAAAAGGGTCAGCATCGCCGCGACCAGGCCAAAGGCGGCCACCGGGCGCAGAACCGCAAGGGGGCTTTGGCCTGCGGCTTTCATCACCACAAGCTCCGAGCCCACATTGAACCGATTGACCGCGTAAAGCGTGGCGGCAAAGGCCGCGATCGGCACGGTTTTCGACAGCACCTTGGGCAGAACCAGCACGGCAAATTCTAAAAACACCGTCGCCGATTGGGCATTCGCCACCACTGTGTCGATCAGACGCACAGCCTCGGTCAGCCAGACAACGCCCGAGAAGATGAGCACAAAAAAGGCAAACGCCCCCAGCAGGTCCCGAAAGATGTAACGGTCCAGGCGGCGCATGGGTGGCTCAGGCTCCTTTTTGCGGTGCTCCAGCGGTATGGTCTGGGGCGGCCCTGGTCAAGGGAGAGGAAACTGCCTACCTTCCCCGCGAAACCCTGATTTTTGGAGAGTTTGATGACCGCACCGCTTGCCATTTCCTTTGCCGATCAAGACCTGGATGCTATCGCCGAGATGGCAGGCAAGGTGACGGTGCTGATGACCCAAGACGGCGCGATGGATGTGGCCGCGCGCCGCGTCAACCGCCTGACCAAAGGCGCGTTGAAGCGGCTGAGCGAGGACGAGGCCTGGGGCGGGCTGGGCGCAGGCAAAGGCTATGTGATCAACCTACCGACGGGAATGGCGGCAACGGCCTTGCAAGTGATCAAGCTGGAAAAGCGGGTCGATGCGCTGGTGGCCCGCAAAGCCGGTGCGCAGATCGCGGCCTTCAAGGGCAAAGACCCGGTCACCGTGCTCGCCGCCGGGCACGCGCAGGCCCATGAACTGGCCTATGGAATGGCGCTGCGCGCCTATGGGTTCGAGGCCTATAAGACCTCCGAGACCGCGCAAAAGCCGATGGAGGCGGCCACAATTGTTGTGACCGACCCCGAGGGTGTGTCCGCAAAGGCCACCGATCAGGCGGCTGTGACAGAAGGCGTGTTTTTCACCCGCGACCTGACGAACGAGCCTGCGAATGTGCTGACCACCGATGATTTTGCCGCCCGCCTTGCGGCCATGCAGGACCTGGGCCTTGATGTGACCATCCTGGAAGAGCCAGAGTTGGAAGAGCTGGGTATGCGCACGCTGTTGGGCGTGGGCCAGGGGTCGCGATCTCCCTCCAAGGTTGTGGTAATGAAATGGAACGGCGGCGGGGACGAGGCGCCCTTTGCCCTGGTCGGCAAAGGCGTGGTGTTCGACACGGGCGGCATCTCGCTTAAACCCGCAGGCGGCATGGAAGACATGACCATGGATATGGGCGGGGCGGGTGTCGTCTCGGGCGTGATGCGCGCGCTGGCGCTGCGCAAGGCCAAGGCCAATGTGGTGGGTCTGGTGGGCTTGGTGGAAAACATGCCAGACGGCAACGCGCAGCGCCCGGGCGATGTGGTCAAATCCATGAAGGGCGACACGATCGAGGTGATCAACACCGACGCCGAGGGCCGCCTCGTCCTTGCCGATGTGCTGTGGTACGCCCAGCAAGAGTTCAAACCCACGGGCATTGTCGATCTTGCGACCCTCACAGGGGCGATCATCATCGGCCTGGGTCACCACAAGGCCGGCGTGTTTTCCAACGATGACGACCTTTGCACCGCGTTTCTCAAAGCGGCCGATGCGGAGGATGAGGGGGCCTGGCGCATGCCCCTGGGTGCGGAGTATGACAAGCAAATCGACAGCCGCATTGCGGATATGGCCAATGTGGGTGGGCGCGCCGCAGGGTCCGTGACGGCCGCGCAATTTTTGCAGCGATTTGTCCAAAAGGGCACGCCGTGGATCCACCTGGACA
This sequence comes from Pseudomonadota bacterium, assembly GCA_039821665.1. Lineage (GTDB taxonomy): Bacteria > Pseudomonadota > Alphaproteobacteria > Rhodobacterales > Rhodobacteraceae > CANLSM01. The sequence continues at coordinate 2,109 of JBCBNR010000045.1, read as the reverse complement.
TCGCAGGCGTCGCGTCCGTCAAATCCGCCACCACGTTTGCGCCAAAAGGGGCCACGGGCTGGGGCGTGCGCGCGCTGGATCGGTTGATCCGCGACCGTTTCGAAAGCTAAGCGCCCGTGGCGGAGGTTCTGTTCTACCATCTGACCGACAGCCCGCTCGACACCGTGCTGCCCGAGATGTTGGAGCGCAGCCTCGCGCGCGGCTGGCGGGTCGTGGTGCGCGGGCCCGTCGCGGCCGAGTTGAACCGGTTGGACGCCCATCTGTGGACCTATCGCGACGACAGTTTCCTGCCCCATGGCCGGGCAGGGGGCGATCACGACGCAGCACAGCCCGTGCTGCTGACCGACCGCGCCGAGGTGCCCAACGGGGCCAAGGTCTTGATGCTGGTGGATGGCGCCCGGGTGGACCCGGGCGAGGTGGGCGGTTTTGATCGGGTGTGCCTGATTTTTAACGGGCACGAGGAGCCAGCGTTAATTGCAGCCCGCGAAGACTGGAAAGCCGTGACAGGGGCCGGTTTGACAGGGGTATACTGGGCCCAAGACGGTGGGCGCTGGATCGAAAAGGCGCGCGCGGAACGCTAGTAAGGGGCTTTCCATGCTTGATCTGATTATGCAGATCTACGATGCGTCTGCAGATGCCAATCTTTGGCCAGAGGTCCTGGACCAAGTGTCCGAAGCGGTGGGCGCAAAAGGCTGTATCCTTTTCGATGTGCATGGTAGGGGGAGGGGGCGACCCTGTCCACGCCGCACTTTTCCACCGGATATGACGCCAACCTCCTCGCGTACTACATGCACATGTTCAAAGCCAACGAGCTGCGCGAGCAAAGACAACTGGCCGCCCTGACCGATTGGAAGGATCCCATCGACATCGTGGTGGACAGTGCACTTGCCGACAGCGAGGCGGCACTGGAGGCTCAAGCCAATGTGCAGGCGCTGATGACGTATGGCATCCGTCACCGAACCTTTGGGCTGTTGGACAAAGACAACCGCGCGCGCGCGCGTGTCTCGGTGCAGCACAGCGCCGAGCACGGGCCAATGACGGTTGAGGAAACCGAAACCCTGTCGCAGATCTTGCCGCATCTGGCCAAGTCGCTGCAATTGGGCCAGCCCTCGGTCCAACTGCGCGCATTGGAAGCGGGGTTGATCGCTGCCATAGACAACTTGGCCATCGGGGTCTGTGTGCTGGATGCGGGGGGGCGGATCATCCACAGCAACAGCGAATTTCGCCGCCAAGTGGAAAGCCATGCCGAAATGTCAGTAGATGCGGCAGGTCGGGTGCGCCTGCGAAATGGCAAGGATCAACTGGCCCTGGACGCTCTGCGAGAGGGACCGCTTGCCCATGGAAAATTCGGCGCGCGCCCGCGCAAAGAGGCGTTGGGCACCGCCCAGGATGGTGTTTTATGCGTGGAAGTGGCCCCGTTGGGCAGCCTGGCAGAGATCGGCAGCACACCGCTGTCGGGGGCCGTGCTCTATTCGGTCGATACCAGCCGCCCCAGCGAGCTTGATCCCAGCGCCCTGCGCCAGATCTATGGCCTGACCGAAGCCGAGGCCGAGGTGGCCGAGCAGATCGCCGCAGGCCGCACCAACGCCGAGATGGCTGACCAGCGCGGACGCTCGGTCGCTACGGTGAACTCCCAGGTGAAATCCTTGCTGGCTAAAACCAATTGCGCGAATCGCACCCAGTTTGTGCGTTTGTTGCTAAACTTCTCGCCCAATGTGCTGATCCGCTCTGCCTCTTAGACGCGTGCGTTAACTCCGCCCGAGCATAGCCCGTATGGGGGATGGCAAGCTTTTCAGACAGTGCTCCACTAGGTCACCCGCTGCATGGGGCAGCGGGGCGCACGCATATTCCGTGCGATCTAACACCTGCGTTCCAATTCGGGACGCGTGGGGAGACTTAACATGACAAAGTTATTCATAAGCGCGGGTCTGATGGGATTGGCGGGCGCCCTTGGGGCGTGCTCCAGTTCAAACGATGACGTGGCGCGCACTGCGTCCGAGCAACAACAGGACCAACGCGTCGTGGCCACACCTGCCAATGACACGGTGGCCAAACAGCTCAACTCTGGCACCACCTACACAGCCCAGAGCGGCGCAGAGCTCAGTTTGA